>JBQCFU010000095.1:0-9518 GCA_051958775.1 Pseudolabrys sp. | reverse complement strand
GAAGCAGTTCGTCACGTAGCTCTTGTCGAACAGGTTGATGGCGTTCAGCTGCGCCGACCATCCCCGCAGGTCCGGCCGCGTATAGCCGATGTCGTAGCTCACGACCGCATCGACCAGCGTATAGGGGCTGACCTGGATGGTGTTGGCGCCGTCGCCGTACAGCGTGCCGACATAACGCACACCGGCGCCGACGCCGAGACCGGCGAGGGGGCCGTCGAACCAGTTGTATTTCGCCCACAGCGCGGCCTGGTCCAGCGCCACGTTCGGCACGTATTTGCCGACGGTGCCCGAATTGCTGGCGGTAACCTTCGGGTCGATGTGGCTGTAGCTGCCGACCACCTGCAGTTCGCGGGTGATGTTGCCGCGCGCTTCGAACTCGAAGCCCTTTACATTCACTTCGCCGGTCTGGACGCTGAACAGCGGGTTGACCGGATCGGCGGTCAGCACGTTCTGCTGCGTCATGTCGAAATAGGCGGAGGTGAGCAGCAGATCCATGCCGGTCGGCTGGTACTTCACGCCGGCTTCCCAACCCTTGCCGGTGGTCGCCTTGAACGGCTGGCCGAGCCGGTCGGAACCGCTGAGCGGCTTGAACGACGTCGAATAGTTCGCATACGGTGACAGGCCGAAGTCGAACAGATAGTTCAGGCCGACGCGGCCGGTGAACGCGCTGTCGTTGGAGTTGTAGACGCCCGTCGCCGGCAAGCCGCCGAGGCTTTTGAGCTCGTTGCGGGCGTTGTCATGACGGCCGGTCAGCGACAGCGTGAAGCGGTCGAACTTGATCTGATCCTGCGCATAGAAGCCGAGTTGCCGCTGATCCGACTCCGTTTTGATGAACGGCGTCAGCGTCGACGCTGCCGGAATGCCGGCCGAACTGTAGACCGGAGTGAACACGTCGATCGGCGCGATCATCGCGAAGCGATAATCGCCGTTGCCCTTGAGATACTGATAGTCGGTGCCGAGCAGCAGTTTGTGTGTGAGCGGCCCGGTGGCGAAGTCGGCCTGCAATTGATTGTCGAGCGCGACGTTGCTGGCGTCGGCAACCACATAGTTCATCGAGCGCAGCAGTGTGCGCAGATCGGGCAGCAAGCCTTCGCTGCGGAACGCGGCGGTGTTGGTGGTGACCTTGGTGTAGCGGAAGTTCTGCCGGAACTGGAACACGCTGTTGAAGCGGTGTTCGAATTCGTAGCCGATCATTCCCTGTTCGTCCTGCACCTTGTCGACGCCAGGCACGCCGAGATAGCGGCTGTAGGGAATGGTGCCGTTCGGGTTCGGCAACAGCGTGCCCTGACCGGGGAAGTACTGCTGATAGCCCCAGTTCTTCATCTTCTGGTAGCTGCTCAGGACGGTGAACTTGGTGTCGTTGGTCGGCCGCCAGGTCAGGCTCGGCGCGATGAACAGCTTGTTGTCCTGCTGGTAGTCGATCTGCGTGTTGCTGTCGCGCGCCACGCCAACGAGGCGGTAGAGGAAGTCACCTTTCTTGTCGATCGGACCACCGAAGTCGAACGCGCCCTGGAAGCGGTTGAACGAACCGTATTGCCCGAGAATCTCGGCATGCGGCGTCTCGGTCGGGCGCTTGCTCACCATGTTGACGAACCCGCCCGGGTCGGTCTGGCCATAGAGGCCCGACGACGGGCCTTTGAGCACTTCGATGCGCTCGAGACCATAGGGCTCGATACGCGGAACCGCCCAACTGGTGCCGGGGTCGACCGGCAGCTTGAGGCCGTCGAGATACTGATCGGCGAGGAAGCCGCGAATATAGACCGGGTCGAACTTGCTGTTGGCGCTGTAGGCGTCGAGCGAGACGCCGGACGTGTAGCGTAACGCTTCCGGCAGCGATTTCGCCTGCTGATCGGCGATCTGATCTTTCGGGATCACCGAAATCGACTGCGGCGTTTCGAGAATGGGCGTGTCGGTCTTGGTCGACGTCACGCTCTGGCGAGCGACATAACCCTGCACCGGACCTTTGCCGGATTCGCCCGCGGTGTTGACGTTGATGGTGTCGAGTTCAACCGAGCTTTGCGCCAGCGCCGTTTGCGATACGCCGGCCAGCAACAGCGACGACAGCACTGCAAGACAACCCCGATGCAGCACGGCCCAACGAATGAATTTCACGCCACCCACGATAGCCCCCTTCTGATCTTGTCGTTGGGGAACCAAAGCAGGACTCGATTACCTCTGCAATGAAAAGTCCTTTAAAATCAAATACTTGAAAGATTCCAAACTGAGGTTTGATAGAATTTTTCTAACTAAAAAAAGCAAGGCAACGCATTCATGCAGCCGCAGAATTTTCCGGTGTTCCGCATGCTGAGCGCACAGCGTTCGACACATCGTGCGTGACGATTCTGCATCACCTGGGGAAAAACCGTGCCTCAACGTGCGGGGACGAGGCGCAGAATGCGTCCTGCGGAATCGTCGGTGAGCAGATAGAGCGCACCGTCCGGCCCTTGACGCACATCGCGAATGCGCTCGGTGAGCCCCTTCAGCAGACGTTCTTCACCGGTGACGCGGCGGCCGTCGAGCGTCAGCCGCACCAGCATCTGGCCCTTCAACGCGCCGATGAACAGGCTGCCTTTCCAGCGCGCAAACAGATCGCCGGTGTAGAAGGCCATACCGGACGGAGCGATCGACGGCACCCAGTATTTCACCGGCTGCTCCATGCCCGGCTTCGCCGTGCTCTCGTGGATTTTCGCGCCGTTGTAGTCGATGCCGTAGCCGATCACCGGCCAGCCGTAGTTCTTGCCCTTTTCGATGATGTTCACTTCGTCGCCGCCGCGCGGGCCATGCTCCTGCTCCCACAGTGCGTCGGTGCCGGGGCGAAACGCGAGGCCCTGCGGATTGCGGTGGCCGTAGCTCCAGATCTCCCCGCGTGCGCCGGCACGACCGACGAACGGATTGTCGGCGGGAATGCTGCCGTCAGGCGCGATGCGGATGATCTTGCCGTTGTCGCGCGCGAGGTTCTGCGCCTCGTCGCGTGGGCCGAAATGATCGCCGAGCGTGACGAACAGCAGTCCGTCATGGCTTTGCGCGATGCGGCAGCCATGGTTGTTGCTGCCGCCCGCGCTGTGCTCGGTGAAGATCGTCTTGACGTTGTTGAGCGCGCCGGCCTCGGGATCGAGCGTGGCACGTGCCACGGCGGCGAGGCCGCCGGCGGCGGCGCTGTAGCAGACATAGAGGGTGCGGTTGCTCGCGAAGTTGCGGTCGAGCGCGATGTCGAGCAGGCCGGCCTGACCGCTCGCCACCACCTTGGGCACGTTGCCGAGCGGCGTGGAGAGCCTGCCGTCGCGCGCGACGATGCGGATGCGACCGGGCCGTTCGGTGACGAGCATGCGGCCGTCGGGCAGGAACGCGAGGGACCAAGGATGTTCGAGCCCGCGTGCGACGGTCTCGACCGTGAGCGGGCCGGCTTCGCTGGTGAAGGTCTGCGCATCGGCCGATGTCGGCAGGGCGCCGGCCAGCGCGCCGATCATTGCAGCCCGGATCATCGCGGCCATTGTCCGCTTGCGCATGGAAAGCTCCTTCGTCCCGCGCCGTGAACGGCGCAGCTCCGCGAAGGTTGCCAGATTTTCAGCGCACAGGCATGCGGCGGCTTATCGTGCTCAGCTCGGTCGTGTCCGCGTGCACCCCGTCGCGCCGGGCATTGCGCCGCGGCATCATCGCCTTGGTGAAGCAGGAGGCGATGAACAGCGTGCCGAGCAGCAGGGCGATGGCGAAGACTCCGGCTTCGTGGTCGACCAGCGCGCCGAGCGCGTCAGCCTGCGCGATGCCCGCCGATACGGCGGTCGCGGCGATAATCAGGGCAACGAGGAGTCCGGCCGAGGTCAGCAAGCCTGCCACAACCAGGCGCGGTCTGCCCGGCCGGCGATCGAGCCCGTTGAAACCCTGTCCGTCGAATCCGTGATCGTGTGGCGTACGCGCCATGGGATTGCACTTCGGCTGCTGATGACCCGGCGGCGATCGTCGCGGCAATCCCGCCGGTCGATTCGCGTCGAGGATGCCAGCATGCGTTGTGATGCGGGCCGCCGTTCGGCAGGACTGCGGCAGAGCGGAAGAAGGTTCGCGGCAAATCTGTGACAAGTCGTTAACGACTCATCAATGCTGCGGCGTTGGGGGAATGCGAGCCGCTATTCGGCGGCGACGGCGAGCGCGCCGTCCGCGAGCGCGGGCGGCTGCCAGTCGAACGGCACGTAGCCGTCCTGCGCCGCGACACGCGCGAGCCAGTCCTGAATCGCCCGATACGGCCGCAGATCGAATTCGCATTCATGCGCGATGTGCGTGTAGGCGTAGAGCGCGATGTCGGCGATGGTGTAGCGGTCGGCGACGAAGAACCGATGATGCTGCAGATGACGGTCCATGATCCGCAGCGAGCGGTAGCCGGCTTCCATCCACTCTTCGAGATTGTTCTGCTGCAATTCGCGGCCGCCCTTCACGAGAGCGAGCCAGAAATAAGCCTGGCCGAGATTGGCGGCGATGGAGTGTTGCTCGAAATACATCCATTGCATGGTTTCGGCGCGCTCCAGCCGGTCTTCCGGCGCAAGCCGTGAACGGCCGGCGACATACCAGAGGATCGCGTTCGACTCGGCGAGATAGCGGCCGGGTGCCACTTCGAGCAGCGGGATCTGTCCATTGGGATTCTTGCGCAGGAATTCCGGCGTACGGCTTTCGCCCTTGAGAATGTCCACTTCGACGAGCCGGAACGGTTCACGCAGTTGCGCGAGTGCGAGTCGGGCCTTGTAGCTATTGCCGGACCGCTGCATCGAATAAAGCGTGTACATTGGTCCCCCGGTTTGGCTTCGGCGCCCGTCGTTGCACCGTGATTCACCCGCCGATTTGGTCATCCAATCGGGCGAATGCAAGGCCGACTGGCGGTCTGCATTCTTGATCAGTCTCATTCAAAACAGAAATGTGCTGCGCATCACGTGTTCGTTGTGTGCGCCTGTTCGTCATCAGCATGTCACGTGAAAGGTTATTCCGCGGCGGGATAGCGCACCAGCGCCGGCGTGGCGTTCTCGCAACAGTTTGAATTGGATTCTCTGGATCAGGCAGGCCGATGCGCGGCGGCCAGAGACAGCCGTTGGCGACGGGTGCGCCGCAACACGAACAGCAGAGTCGCCAGCATCGCCGGGACCGCAAGCGGGATCAACGTCAACTGTGCCAGCGAGCGGGCAACGAGAGGCATCAGCCACAGCGCCGCGAGCAGGCTCGCTTCCCACGGTTCAGCAGCTGGTTCTACACCGCGCCGCAGGATGTCGGCGGCAAGAAAGGCAAGTGCCGGCGCGAGCAGCATCAGGTCGTAGTCGAGACTGTAGGGCGTCGCCAGTAGCGTGCCGATCAGCAGCACCGCGGCCTGGTCGGCAAATGACGCACCGCTGCGCCAGACGCGAATGACGGCGATGGCGACGCCCAGGGCGACGACCGCTTGCAGCGCATAAGCGAGCGGGACCGGAGCACCCCACATGCGAGCCCAGGCGAACACGCTCTGGATCTTGTGCCAGCCGGTGTCGCCGGCCTCGAGCACGACGGTACGGGTGAAATGGCCGGACGCGAGGAATGCCGCCCAGATGTCGATGCCGAAAGCGAGCGTGGTGGCGATGGTCATGACGATCACGGTGATCGCGGCGCTCACGGTGGTGCGCCAGCGGCCCGACGCGATCAAAGCGAGGGGAATCAGCACGCCGAACTGCGGCTTATAGGCAAGGCAGCCGAACAGCACGCCGGCGAGGATCGGCCGCCGGTCGAGCACCAGTAGCGCGCCGCCGAATAATGCCGCGGTGAGAAAGCCGTTGTGGCCGTGGCCGAGATTGATGAACACGGCGGGAAAGGCGAGGGCGAGAAGCAGCCAGAGGCTCTTGATCTCCGCCGGCAGGGGCGCGTGGTTCAGAATGCCGCGCATCACCACGAGATAGGCCGCCAGCGTCGTGCCCTGCCAGACCGCGAGGGCCAGCAGATACGGCATGGTCGCGAGCAGGGCGGCGAGGGCGAGGAAGAACGGCGGATAGTGCCAACCGTAGAACGGCGTCGCCGTGCCGAAGATCGCCTGCTCCCGCGCATGCTGCGCCGGAGGGTCGAACGGCTTCGCCGGTTCCCCCTCGAGCACATAGGTGCCGGCGGCATAGACATTGGAGAAATCGGTGCCGAGCGGGCGGTTGAGCCGGTCGTTCAGGCCGTCGGCGGTGACGATCAGGAAGATCAGCCCCACCAGCGAGGCGATCGCGACGCCGCCCGCGATCAGCCGGACCCGCTCACGGGTCAGCCACGCGCCGCTGCGCAGGATCGCGATCAGGTCTGCCATCAGGGGGGTCTAGCAGTGTGGGCTTAAGGGAGGGTTGCCCCGCTTTTCCCTCTCCCCGTGGGCGGGAAGACCTCGCTCCGGAGGGCGAAATCCTCACATCAACAGTCTTGATGAAAGCATTCACCGGGGCGGCTTGCCCCGGCCCGAGGGGGCCTTTAGACCACTCCCGCACATCATTTGGAGATTGCGATATGGCCTTCCTTGCAGAGCACCTGAAGCGCGTGAAACCGTCGGCGACCATCGCCGTCACGGATAAGGCGCGGGCGCTGAAAGCGGCCGGCCGCAATGTCATCGGCCTCGGCGCCGGCGAGCCGGATTTCGACACCCCGGCCAATATCAAGCAGGCGGCGATCAAGGCGATCGAGAGCGGTCGCGCGTCCAAATACACCAATGTCGACGGCATCGCCGAGCTGAAGGCCGCGGTGGTCAAGAAGTTCAAGCGCGAGAACGGCCTGGAGTACAAGCCGTCGCAGATCACCATCGGCACCGGCGGCAAGCAGGTGCTCTACAACGCCTTCATGGTGACGCTGAACCCGGGCGATGAGGTGATCATCCCGGCGCCGTATTGGGTCAGCTATCCTGACATGGTTCTGCTGGCCGGCGGCACACCGGTCGAAGTCGTGTGCGGCATGGAGCATGGCTTCAAGCTGCAGCCGGAGGCGCTGGAGCGCGCCATCACCCCGAAGACCAAGTGGATCATCCTCAACTCGCCGTCGAATCCGACCGGTGCGGCCTATTCGCGCGCGGAAATGAAAGCGCTCACCGACGTGCTGGTGCGCCACCCGCATGTGCATGTCATGACCGACGACATGTACGAGCACCTCGTTTACGACGACTTCCAGTTCACGACCGCGGCGCAGGTCGAGCCGGCGCTCTATGACCGTACGCTCACGATCAACGGCGTATCGAAAGCCTATTGCATGACCGGCTGGCGTATCGGTTACGCCGGCGGTCCGGAGCCGCTGATCAAGGCGATGGCGATGATCCAGTCGCAGTCGACCTCGAATCCGTCGGCGGTGTCGCAGTGGGCTGCGGTCGAGGCGCTGGACGGTCCGCAGGATTTCATCGCTGCGAACAACAAGATCTTCAAGGAGCGCCGCGATCTGGTCGTGTCGATGCTCAATCAGGCAAACGGCATCAAGTGCCCGACGCCGGAAGGCGCGTTCTACGTGTATCCGTCCTGCGCGGGCACCATCGGTCGCACCACGACCACCGGCAAGAAGCTCGTCACCGACGAAGACTTCGTCTCGGAACTTCTTGAAGCCGAAGGCGTCGCGGTGGTGCAGGGCTCGGCATTCGGCCTCGGCCCGGCATTCCGTATTTCGTATGCGACGAAGACGGAAGACCTCGAAGAAGCCTGCCGCCGCATCCAGCGCTTCTGCGGTAATTTGAAATAACGTCCGTTTATTCCGGGGCCGCGTTGACGATGCGCGTGCCCCGGAATGACCATCATTGATGCTCTTGACCACCGCGCCAAACTCCTGAGACGATGTGCGCGACGGGCCGGCAACGGTCCAATCACGGCCTGATGCGCCGCCCGCCGCAGGGAGGCGCGCATGACCACGAACGGCGCCAGTCCGGGCGCACGTCGCTCCGACGCAAACGGCGCGGGCAACAACGGCACGGGTAGCAGGGGTCCACGGTGCATTGCATTGGTGGGCCCATTCCAGAGCGGCAAAACCACACTGCTTGAAGCGATCCTCGCCCGCACCGGCGCCATTGCGCGTCAGGGCTCGGTCGAGGCCGGCTCCACCGTCGGCGACGCCAGCAAGGAAGCGCGTCAGCACAAGATGAGCGTGGAGCTTTCGGTCGCCACCACGAACTTCATGGGCGACCAGTACACTTTCATCGATTGCCCCGGCTCGATCGAATTCGCGCAGGACATGCGCGCGGTCTTGCCGGTGGTCGATGCGGCAATCGTCGTCTGCGAACTCGACGACAAGAAGCTGCCGCAGCTGCAATTGATTTTGCGCGAGCTCGAAGAGCAGAAGATTCCGCGCATCCTGTTTCTCAACAAGATCGACAAGGCGAGCGCGGTTGTCACCGATGCGCTTGCGGCGCTGCAGCCGGCGTCGCGCGTCAAGCTGGTGATGCGGCAATTGCCGACGTTCTCCGGCGAGATCATCACCGGGTTCGTCGATCTCGCGCTGGAACGCGCCTTTGTCTACAAGGAGTCCGCGCCGTCCGAAGTGGTGCCGCTCGAAGGTGCGGCGCTCGACACGGAAAAGACGGCGCGCTTCTCCATGCTGGAAACGCTCGCCGATCATGACGACGAGCTGATGGAGCAACTGCTCGAAGACATCCAGCCGCCGCGCGACAAGGTGTTCGACGATCTGTCGAAGGAATTGCGCGATGGGCAGGTGTGTCCGGTGATGATCGGCGCGGCGAGCCGCACCAACGGCGTGCTGCGGCTGATGAAGGCGCTGCGGCACGAAGTGAGCGGTGTCGCGCAGACGGCAGAGCGCCTCGGCGTCGACGGCGGCGACACCGTCGCGGTGGTGGTGAAGACGCTGCATACCCAGCACGGCGGCAAGATGTCGATTGCCCGCGTGCTCTCCGGCGAGGCGAGCGACGGCACCACCTTCACCAATCAGAACGGCGAAACCGGCCGCGTCTCCGGCGTATTCAAGCTGTTCGGTCAGCAGACGGAAAAACGCGGCGCGGCGCTGGCCGGCGAGACGGTGGCCTTCGGGAAGCTCGATCCGGCACAGACTGGCGACACGCTCTCGACCGGAAAGGCGGCGCCGACGGCGCTCCTTCACGTCGAGGCTTATCCGCCGGTGCTCGGCCTCGTGCTGGCAGCCGCGGACCGCAAGGACGACGTGAAGCTCGGTCAGGCGCTCAACAAGCTGGTGGAGGAAGACCCGTCCCTGACCTTGGTGCAGAACCCGGAAGCGCATGAGGTGATCCTGCGCGGCCAGGGCGAGATGCAGTTGCGCGTCGCGACCGAACGGCTCACGGGCCGATTTGGCGTCACCGTCACCACCTCGCGGCCGAGCGTCGGTTACCGCGAGACGATCCGCAAACCGACATCGGTGCGCGGACGGCACAAGAAGCAGTCCGGTGGCCACGGGCAGTACGGCGATGTCGTCGTCGAGATCAAACCGCTGCCGCGCGGCTCCGGTTTTGCGTTCGAGGACAAGATCACCGGCGGCGTGGTGCCACGCAATTACATTCCCTCGGTGGAGGAGGGTGTGAAGGACGGCCTCACCAAAGGTCCGCTCGGCTT
>JBQCFU010000094.1:0-6367 GCA_051958775.1 Pseudolabrys sp. | reverse complement strand
GACGTCGAAGGCCAGACGCGGCGTCTGCGCGCCTATGACGGTGTGCACTTTACCTCGTACGGCGCGCGCAAGCTTGCGCACTATGTCGACCGCGAAATCCGCCGCCTGATGTCCGGCCGCGGCACCGCGCCGATCGCGCTGCCGTCCGGGACGCCGGCGCCCGAACTCGCGGCGCCGTCCGGCCCTGCCGCGCGACCGCTTGCGGGTCCGGTGGTGTCGCTGACCGGTGCGCCGGAGAATGCCGGCGAACTCGCCGGTAGCGGACGCTCGGCCGCATCGCCTGCCGATCCGGTCGCCGCGCAGGTTCTGGTCAAGGGCGAGCCAGTCGCGCCGCCGCCCGGCCGTGCCGACAATTTCGCCTGGCCGCGCGCCTTGCCGGGGACGACACCGGCTTCGACGGCGCCGCCGCCATCGGCGGCTGCGCCCGCAGCGGCGCCGGCTTCACGATCCGCATCGCATCCGGCAAATGCGGAAGCGCCGGACACGCGCAGCCGCAGGCCCGCGCCGGGCGCTGTACCGGAGCGTCGCGTCAGCGGCGAACAGCATCCGCGTCCGCCGGCGACAATGCAGCAGCGCCCGCCGCAACGGCAGGCGCCACCACCGCCGCCACGCGGCGGCGGTCTGTTCGATCTGTTCAGATAAAAATTTCAGCGCGGCAGCGACGTCGATCCCATCAGGAACGCGTCGATTGCGTGCGCGCACTGCCGCCCTTCGCGGATCGCCCACACCACCAGCGACTGGCCGCGGCGCATGTCGCCGGCAGCGAACACCTTGGCCTGCGAGGTCTGGTAGGCGACCGTGTCGGCCTTGACGTTGCCGCGCGGATCGAGCGCGAGGCCGAGCGAGGCGACGAGCCCTTCGTGCACCGGATGGACGAAGCCCATGGCCAGCAGCACGAGATCGGCTTCGACCTCGAACTCGGTGCCGGGCACCGGCTTGAATGACGCATCGACCTGCGCACATTTCAGCTTCTTGACGTGACCGTTCTCGCCCTCGAAGGCGACGGTGGTGACGGCGAAGTCGCGCGTCGCGCCTTCCTCGTGGCTTGAGGAGATGCGCAGCTTCAATGGCCACAGCGGCCAGGTGAGATCCTTGTTCTCGTGCTCCGGCGGCTGCGGCATGATCTCAAAATTCGTCACCGAGACCGCACCCTGGCGGATCGAGGTGCCGATGCAGTCCGAGCCGGTGTCGCCGCCGCCGATGACGACGACGCGCTTGCCGGTGGCGAGGATCGGCTCTGCCGTCACCGCTTCACCGCTGACGCGACGGTTCTGCTGCGGCAGGAAATCCATGGCGAAATGGATGCCCTTCAATTCGCGCCCGGGGATTTTCAGATCGCGCGGCGCTTCGGCGCCGCCTGTCACGGCGACCGCGTCGTAGTCGTTGAGCAACTCGTCCGCCGGCACGTTCTGGCCGACATGGGCGTTGTAGTGGAAGGTGACGCCTTCCGCCTGCATCTGCTCGACGCGGCGATCGACGTGGACCTTCTCCATCTTGAAGTCGGGGATGCCGTAACGCAGCAGGCCGCCGGCCTTGGCGAACTTCTCGTAGACATGCACGTCGTGACCGGCGCGCGCGAGCTGCTGCGCGCAGGCGAGGCCCGCCGGACCCGATCCGATCACCGCGACCTTCTTGCCGGTCGTGTGCGCGGCGATCTCCGGCTTCAGACCCTGCTCGATGGCGCGATCGGCGATCGCGCATTCGATGGTCTTGATGGTCACCGGGTTGTCGTCGATGTTGAGCGTGCACGACGCCTCGCACGGCGCCGGACAGATGCGGCCGGTCACTTCCGGGAAGTTGTTGGTCGAGTGCAGGTTGCGCGCCGCCTCGTCCCATTCGCCGCGATAGACGAGATCGTTCCAGTCCGGGATCTGGTTGTTGACCGGACAGCCGGTCGGCGCGCCGGTGATCCGGTTGGTGCCGTGGCAATAGGGCACGCCGCAATCCATGCAGCGGGCCGCCTGGTTGCGCGTTTCTTCGTCACCCAGCGGGATGACGAATTCGCGATAGTCCTTCACACGCTGTTCGACCGGTGCGTAGTCGCGGTCGTTGCGCTCGATCTCGAGGAAGCCGGTGATCTTGCCCATGGTGCTTCTCCTCACTCCGCCGCTTGCAGGCTGGCTTTCGCCATGTCGGCGAGCGCGCGACGGAATTCGACGGGCATCACCTTCTTGAACAGACGCCGGTATTTCGGCCAGTCGGCGAGAATGTCTTTCGCGCGTTTCGAGCCGGTGTAGTCGGCGTGGTGGGTCAGCAGCTTGCGCAGCCGGTAGTCGTCGAACCGCGTCATGTCAGCCATCACCTCGACCATGCCGTGGCTTTCGAGGTCCTGGCCGAATACGTGCTCGGCAACGTCTTCTTCTTCCGGTAATGGTTCGAGTTCGACCATCGCCATGTTGCAGTGGCTGGCGAAGCTTCCGTCCTCGTCGAGGACATAGGCGATACCGCCGGACATGCCGGCCGCGAAGTTGCGTCCGGTCGGGCCGAGCACGACCACGACGCCGCCGGTCATGTATTCGCAGCCGTGGTCGCCGGTGCCTTCCACCACCACGGTGGCGCCGGAGTTGCGCACGGCGAAGCGCTCGCCGGCGATCCCGCGGAAGTAGCATTCACCGGAGATCGCGCCGTACATCACGGTGTTGCCGACGATGATCGACTCTTCCGGAACGATGCCGGTATCCGCCGGCGGCTTGATGATGATACGGCCGCCCGAGAGGCCTTTGCCGACATAGTCGTTGCCTTCGCCTTCGAGTTCGAAGGTGACGCCCTTGGCGAGCCACGCACCGAAGCTTTGACCGGCCGTGCCTTTGAAGGCCACATGGATCGTGCTGTCGGGCAAACCCTCATGGCCGTAGCGCTTGGCGACTTCACCGGACAGCATCGCGCCGGCGGTGCGGTCGGTGTTGCCGATCTTGCTCTGCAGCCGCACCGCGGTGCCGCGTTCCAGCGCCGGTTGCGCTTCGGCGATCAGCTTGCGATCGAGCACCTTGTCGATGTGGTGATCCTGCTGCTCGCTCTTATACAGGGTCACGTCGGTCGCATCGGGCTTGAAGAACAGCCGCGAGAAGTCGAGGCCGTTCGCTTTCCAGTGCTCGATGGCGCGTTCGCGGTCGAGCATCTGCAACTGCCCGATCATCTCGTCGAAGCGGCGATAGCCGAGCGAGGCCATCAGCTCGCGCACTTCTTCGGCGACGAAGAAGAAGTAGTTGATGACGTGTTCGGGCTGGCCCTTGAAGCGCGCGCGCAACACCGGGTCCTGGGTGGCGACGCCGACCGGGCAGGTGTTGAGATGGCACTTGCGCATCATGATGCAGCCGGCCGCGATCAGCGGCGCGGTGGCGAAGCCGAACTCGTCGGCGCCCAGCCGCGCGCCGACGACGACGTCGCGGCCGGTGCGAACGCCGCCATCCACCTGCACGGCGATGCGGCTGCGCAGCTTGTTGATCACCAGCGTCTGATGGGTCTCGGCGAGGCCGATCTCCCACGGACTGCCGGCATGCTTGATCGAGGTCAGCGGCGATGCGCCGGTGCCGCCTTCGAAACCGGAGATCGTGACGTGATCGGCGCGCGCCTTGGCGACGCCGGCGGCGACGGTGCCGACGCCGATTTCCGAGACGAGCTTCACCGAGACATCGGCGGCCGGATTGACGTTCTTGAGATCGAAGATGAGCTGCGCGAGGTCTTCGATCGAATAGATGTCATGATGCGGCGGCGGCGAGATCAGCGCGACGCCGGGCGTCGAGTGGCGCACCTTGGCGATCACGCGGTCGACCTTGTGGCCGGGCAACTGGCCGCCTTCGCCGGGCTTTGCGCCCTGCGCCATCTTGATCTGCATCATGTCGGAGTTGATGAGATACTCCGTGGTGACGCCGAAGCGGCCCGAGGCGACCTGCTTGATCGCCGAGCGCATCGAGTCGCCGTTCGGCATCGGCTTGAAGCGGTCTGCCTCTTCGCCGCCTTCGCCGGTGTTCGACTTGCCGCCGATCCGGTTCATGGCGATCGCCAGCGTCGTGTGCGCTTCGCGCGAGATCGAGCCGAACGACATGGCGCCGGTGGCGAAGCGGCGGACGATGTTCTTCGCCGGCTCGACTTCATCGAGCGGCACCGGCTTGCGACCGTCATCTTCCGCCGACTTGATCCGGAACAGACCGCGGATGGTCAGCAGGCGTTCGGTCTGCTCGTTGAGCAGCTTCGCGAACATGCGATACTGCTCCTGCGAGTTGCCGCGCACCGCGTGTTGCAGCGCCGATACCGAGCTTGCGGTCCAGGCATGCTCCTCGCCGCGCACGCGCATGGCGTATTCGCCGCCGACATCGAGCATGGTGCGATAGACCGGCGCATCGCTGAACGCGTCGCGATGGCGGCGCACCGTTTCCTCGGCGATCTCGGGAAGGCCGACGCCTTCGATCTGGGTGTGCGTGCCGGTGAAGTAGCGCGCGACGAAATCCGCCCGCAGGCCGACGGCGTCGAAAATCTGCGCGCCGCAATAGGACTGATAGGTGGAGATGCCCATCTTCGACATGACCTTGAACAGGCCTTTGCCGACCGACTTGATGTACTTCTTGATCGCTTCCTTCTCGTCCGGCTTGCCGGGCAGCTTGTCGCGCATTGCGGCAAGCGTTTCGAAGGCGAGATAGGGGTTGATCGCTTCCGCGCCGTAGCCGGCGAGGCAGGCGAAGTGATGCACTTCGCGCGGTTCGCCGGATTCGACCACGAGGCCGACCGAGGTGCGCAGGCCGCAGCGGATCAGGTGGTGATGCACGGCGGCGCAGGCGAGCAGCGACGGGATCGCGATCCGGTCAGTGCTGACCTTGCGGTCGCTCAGCACGATGATGTTGGTGCCGGCGCGCACCGCTTCCTCGGCCTTTTCGCACAGCGCATCGATGCCCCAGCGCATGCCGGTGGCGCCGTGCTCGGCGGGGAAGGTGATGTCGAAGGTCTTCGACTTGAAGTGCGAGCCGCTCACCTCGGAGATCGAGCGGATCTTCTCCAGATCGTCATTGGTCAGGATCGGCTGACGCACTTCCAGCCGCTTGATGGTCGACATGCCCTTGAGGTCGAGCAGGTTCGGCCGCGGGCCGATGATCGACACCAGGCTCATCACCAGTTCTTCGCGGATCGGATCGATCGGCGGATTGGTGACCTGCGCGAAGTTCTGCTTGAAGTAGGTGAACAGGAGCTTCGAGCGGTCGGACAGCGCCGAGATCGGCGTGTCGGTGCCCATGGAGCCGACGGCTTCTTCGCCGGTCGCGCCCATCGGCGTCATCAGGATCTTGATGTCTTCCGGGGTGTAGCCGAACGCCTGCTGGCGATCGAGCAGCGACAGGTTGGATTTCGGTGCGTGCTTGCCGGAGGCCGGCAGGTCTTCCAGCACGAGCTGCGTGCGCTGGAGCCATTCGCGATAGGGATGCGCCTTGGCGAGTGTCGCCTTCAGTTCCTCGTCGGGAATGAGGCGGCCTTCCTGCAGGTCGACCAGCAGCATCTTGCCGGGCTGCAGCCGCCACTTGCGGACGATGTCCTTCTCCGGAATGTCGATGACGCCCATTTCCGAGGCCATGACGATCCGGTCGTCGCGGGTGACGAAATAGCGCGCCGGGCGCAGGCCGTTGCGGTCAAGCGTCGCGCCGATCTGGCGGCCGTCGGTGAAGGCGATGGCGGCGGGACCGTCCCACGGCTCCATCAGAGCGGCGTTGTATTCGTAGAAGGCGCGGCGCTGCTCATCCATCAGCGGATTGCCGGCCCAGGCTTCCGGCACCAGCATCATCATCGCGTGCGCCATGGAGTAGCCGCCGCGCACCAGGAATTCGAGCGCGTTGTCGAAGCAGGCGGTGTCCGACTGGCCCTCGTAGGAGATCGGCCACAGCTTGGTGATGTCGTTCCCGAACAGGTCGGACGACACCGAAGCCTGCCGCGCCGCCATCCAGTTGACGTTACCGCGCAGCGTGTTGATCTCGCCGTTGTGCGCGACCATGCGAAACGGATGCGCCAGCGACCAGGTCGGGAAGGTGTTGGTGGAGAAGCGCTGGTGCACCAGCGCGATCGCGGTCTCGAAGTCAGGCTCGCTCAGGTCCGGATAATAGGTCTTGAGCTGGTCCGCGAGGAACATGCCCTTGTAGACCACGGTGCGGCACGAGATCGACGACGGATAATAATGGGAGAGGCGGCGCTCGCGCTTCTTGTAGACGGCGTTCGAGATCGCCTTGCGCAGGATGTAGAGCTTGCGCTCGAACTCGTTCTCGCCGAGCTTCTTCTTGCCCTTGCCGATGAAGACCTGCATGTGCTTCGGCTCGGTCGGCTTGACCGACTCGCCGAGCGTCGAATTGTCGGTCGGCACGTCGCGCCAGCCGATGAGCGTCAGGCCCTCGCG
>JBQCFU010000093.1:0-5806 GCA_051958775.1 Pseudolabrys sp. | reverse complement strand
CGCCGGCTGCAGGATCGCCGCATCGGTGAAATACGGCGCCACCTGCCAGTTGCCGCGCAGACCCGTGCAATGACGGCAGACATTGACGACACCCTGCACCCGCAAATCGGCGGGATCAGTCCAGACCGGCGGAAGCGACAGCAGAACGTCGACCTGATCTTCACGTCCGAGCCCGGCGGAAATCCGGCGATGCAAAGCTTCTGCTTCAACACCAGGAACGATCCGGCAATCGATGGCGATCTCAGCCCGGTCGGGCACCGAATTGATGTTGCTGCCGGCGTGGAATGAACCGACGTTGAGGGTCGACGGTCCGAGATGTTCATGCGGCCGGCCGAGGTCAACACTCCTCAAGAACCGCAGGAAATCGGCGCCACGGTCCGCGGCATTCACGCCTTCATGCGGCATCGAGCCGTGCGCGGTTTTTCCCTTCAATGCAGCCTGATACCAAGCCACACCTTTGTGACCGATCACCGGCTGGTTGGATGTCGGCTCCCCGACGACAAGAAGACTGTGCGGCTTGCACGCATCTGATGACGCCAGCGCCAGTGCGCCTTCGCAGCCCGTCTCTTCGCCAGCGGTGAACACCAGCGACAGACGCCCGTCATGTGTGCGGACGGCATCATCACAGCAGGTCGCAACGATAGCCGCGACCCCTGCTTTCATGTCGGTTGATCCGCGACCATAGAGCCGATCGTCAACGATCTCACCGCCGAACGGATCGTACTGCCAACGTTGCTCGCCCAATGGCACGGTGTCGATATGGCCGGTGAAGCAAAGGCCAGGAACCTCCGGATCATCGCCGAGCGTTGCGATCAGATTGCTGCGACCGGAGCCAAAAGCATAGACGGTCGTGGCGAAGCCGTGCTGCGCGAGGATATCCGCGAGGAAGCGGATGCACTCGTCTTCCTGTCCCGGCGGATTGATCGTGTTGAAGCGAACCAACTGCTGCGTCAGGACGACAGGATCAACCGCGGCCATGGCCAACCTTCACGTCCGGCTGATGATCGTCACGGCGGTGGCGCCGGCCTCCAGCCCCGTTCCGCCCTGGCTATGCGCCAGCGCGATCTTGGCCCCGTCAACTTGACGCCCTTCCGCGCCACCGCGCAACTGCCAGACCAGTTCCGCAAACTGCGCCGTTCCGGTCGCCCCGAGCGGATGGCTTTTGGAAAGCAGCCCACCGGACACATTCACCGGCACGCGCCCTCCGAGCGACGTTGCACCTTCATCCACCAGCCGTGCGCCATCTCCTTTCGCGCACAGCCCAAGACCCTCGTAATGTAGCAGTTCGCCGGGCGCAAAGGCGTCGTGCAACTCGACCACGTCGATGTCGCTCGGCCCGAGACCCGCCATCTCATAGGCCATCTTGGCCGCACCGCGCGTTGCGCCGAAGCTGGTGAGATCGCGCGGCTGCTTGTCGCTGATGAACGACGACAGTCCCGTGCCGCGAATCCACACCGCGTCCTTGCCGTGTCGACGAATAAATGCATCCGATGCCAGCACGACCGCCGCTGCGCCCGAGCCATTACGGCAGCATTGCAGCAACGTGATAGGTTCGGCGATCTGGCGCGACTGCATCACCTCGTCGAGCGTGATCGGGTCACGAAAGCGCGCATTCGGATTGAGGCCGGCATGGCGCCGGTTCTTCACCGCGATCTTGCCGAAGGCCTCGGCCGGCGTCCCGAACTCGTACATATGACGCTGCGCCGCCATCGCATATTGCGCCGGCGCGACGTTGCCTAGCGCCAGCTCGACATCGGCACTGACGAAATTGATCAGGCCGCGCGACATCTTTTCCAGACCGACCACCAGAGCGACATCGAATTGTTCCGACGCGAGTGCGAGCCAGGCCTCGCGCACGGCTGACGAACCACTGGCGCAAGCGTTCTCCAGATTGAGGATAGAGATTTCAGGGAATCCCAGACCGCGCAGCACGCGCTGGCCCAGCACTTCGCCCTGATAGAGATGGGAGAACACCGCGTAGCCGATATCGGAGCGCTCGAGCTGCGCGTCCTTCATCGCCGCGATCACCGCCGCGCGCGCAATGTCTTCCGGCGAAACATCGTTGTAATTGTCGAACGGCGTCAGGCCGACGCCGATGATACCGACCTTGCGGAGCTGCATCTCCAAAACTCCTTACGTTATCACGATGCGCCGTAAGAGGGACCGTACTGCGCGGCTCCGTTCTCATCGGTTTTGATCGGCTTGATCGACAGCCTGAGCTTCGCACCGGGCCGCAACGTCTGCGGCGACCGATCGAGATGGGCGAATACCCGCACGCCTTCCGGGAGATCGACATAACCGACCGCGATCGGCGCCGAAAACCCGCTCGGCACCTGATGCAGCACCGTATAGGTGTAGAGCGTTCCTTCGCGACCGATCGGCGTCGCAGCCATCGTTCCAGTTCGCCAGCATGAGGGACAATAGGTGCGCACCTGCAGCGTCGTAGCGCCGCATGCGCTGCAGTGTCCGCCGATCAGGTGCGGGCCGCGCGCGTCACGACCAAACAGATCCGGCCAGATCGCCGGCATCGGCGCTTGCGTCGAATTCTCCATCATTCCACTCCACACATGCACGATTTTCGGGGACGCAGGCGTTTCCGGTCAGCGTGGTTGAAGCACCATCTGCGTCTGCCAGACCATGGCGATCACCTTCCGGCTTTGCGAACGGATAGTGGTTTCCCAGACCATGGTGGTGCGCCCACGATGCAGCGGCCGCGATTCCGCGTAGACCGCACCGGGTTCGCCGGCACCGAGGAAACTCGTCTTCGATTCGATCGTCGTCGTACCGTGCTGCTCGGATGGTAGATTGAGCACCGCGCCGTAGGCCGCGACCGTATCGGCAAACGCCATGATCGCGCCGCCATGCACGCGGCCGCCGATCGTCAGGTGGGTTTTCTGTGCCGTCATTTCCGCCGTCACACAATCGCGCTGGTGCGACGTGAAGCGGATCGCGAGATGGCCGCCGAGATTGGTCTCGTGATCGGCGAGAAATTCCGCTGGCGACATCCCGACCGTCCTAGAAACCGGAGAACACGGCAGGCGTCTTGATCGCCTTGTGCAGAAATTCACCATCGAGATAAATCAGCGGCGAAACCTCCTCACCGAGCGCGATCTCGAGGATCCGCGCGATAAAAATCTCGTGCGTGGTGAACTGCGCCTGTTGCTGCACTTCGCAGAACAAGTTGGCCTGCGCATCCTTGAGATACGGCATGCCGGACAAGCCTTCGTTCCACGCACCGAACTCGAAGCGCCTTTCGCCGTTCTCTCCGCCACTGAACACACGGCACAGATCCTGCTGGTCCGAATGCAGTACATTCACGCAGAAGAATTGCGCTGCCAGCAACGGCTGGAAGATCGACGCGTTGCGATTGATGCACACCAGTAACGACGGCGGATCGGCCGACACCGCATTCACCGCGGTCGCAGTCATGCCGAAACGGCGGCCGGAGTCCGCCGTGGTGACGATGCACGGCGTCGCAGCCAGGCGGCGCATGGCGTTCTTGAACAACTGGGACGGAATAGCAGGGTCAGCGGTCATGATCGGGCTTGTCCTCCGCGACTGGCCAAGTCATATTACCAAACGTTCGGTACAAGTCAAACCAAATCGGTGAGGACTAGGAATGACGGAGGCTTTTGCGCAAAACATCGAGCAGATTTCCCGACCTTGCCGGACGCTCGCGATTACGGCCTCTGACGGCGCCGAATTCCGCGTCCGTGTTCACGGAAACCGCGCCGGTCCACGGATTTTCCTGAGCCACGGCAATGGTTTCGCGGCGAACGCCTACTGGCCGTTCTGGCGTCATCTGGAGCCCTACTTCGAACTGGTGGTGTTCGATTTCCGCAATCACGGCGAGAACGGATTTCACGGCCCCTCCGGCCACGACTGGGCAACATTCACGGCCGATTTCGACGCCATCCTCACCGGGGTGACAGCGCAGCTCGGCCTCCGCCCCTCGGTCGGCCTTTTCCATTCCATGTCGGCTGTGACGGCGCTGCTGCACCTCGACCGCTTCGGGTGGCCCTGGGATGCGCTGGTTCTGATCGAACCTCCTGTCCTGCCACCGCCACAGCATCCGCTGCATGACGCGGCGCGTGCTGGAGAGGTCGCCATCCAGGCGTGGGCCCTGCAGCGCGAACAAAGCTTCGCGAACCCGGCAGCGCTCGCCGACAGATGGTCCCGCAAGCGCGCATTCAAAGGCTGGGAAGCCGGCACCCATCTGGTCGTCGCCGACAGCATCCTTCGCCATGATCAACACGGCGGCTCATGGACGCTGCGTTGTCCGCGCGAACTCGAAGCCAAAATCTACGACGAGAACCGGCACTCCCATCTCTGGAGCCGGCTTGCGGAAATGCCCTGCCCGATGCTGATCTATGCTGGCGATCCTGCGCGTGAGGCCGGCGCCATCACCGCACAGGTCGCCTTCGCCCTCGCGACAGAAAATGGGAAAAAGCTCGCCATGCAGCGCGGCGCCGCACATCTGCCGATGCTGGAAGACAGCGCCGGTTGCGCGCAGACGATCCTGAATGACCTCGGCGAAATCGGCATCAGGCCATAGGCAGATTTGCCTGTTATCAGCCTTGCAACATGATGTTGGCCCAGCGGGCCATCTCGGTCGCAATCTCGCTGATGCTCAGACGACCACTTTTCTTGTACCAGTGGGGAAACCAGGCAATCGCGCCTCGCAACGTCTGGAATGCAAGCTGCTTGTCCTTGGGCGCCCAGACGCCGGCCGCAATTCCTTCCTCGATGATTGCTTTCAGATTGTTGTCGGCGCGGCGGACCTTTTCCGCCAACGGCGCAAGGACCTCAGGCATCCGCCGGCGCTCGGCGATCCAGATCAGCATTTCCTGCTGTCGATGCGCCATGGTTTCGAGGCTCACCATCAGATAGAGGCGCAGCTTCTCGAGCGGCGGCTCCTTTGTCGAGACAACCCGTTCGGCGGCCTCGAACATCTCATTGAGCGAGCTGTCGAGAATATCGAGCAACAGCTCTTCCTTGCTTTCGATGTGATGATAGAGACTGCCGCGCTGCAGGCCGAGTTCGGAAGCGATATCCTGCATGCTCGTTTCTGCGAACCCTTTGGTGCAGAACAGATGACGCGCGACATTGTGGATCGCTTCCTTACGGACTGCCGGAGCGTCGTCCGCAACCATTCGGGAACCGGTAACCGCCTTGGCCATCGAAAAATCCGTCAAAAACCGTCGTTAAATGTTGTCAGCATTTACACCAATAAAGGCCTCGCGAACATCCTTGCGCGCGAATACCTCATCTGGCGCCCCATGGGTCAGCTTTTTTCCATAGTCCAGGACCACCACCGAATCGGAGAGGTCCCGGACCATTCCAACATCGTGTTCCACCCACACGATCGCCTGCGATTGCTCGGCCTGTAGCCGGAGCACAAACCGCGCAAAATGCTCCTTTTCTTCCCGAGTCAGGCCAGAACCGACCTCATCGAGCAGCAACACCTTCGGCTGGGCCGCGACCGCACGCGCAAGCCCAACGATCTTTTGCGCGCCATAGGGCAGATTCCTGATCGGGTGGTCGCGCCAACGCTCCAACTCAAAGAATTCAAGGATCCTCTCGATTGCGAAACGGTGATCCAGTTCCTGGGACCTTGCCGCCGGCAACCAGAGGCAGGCCGACATCAGGCCATAACGCATCAGGTGATGCCGCCCCAGCAAGATATTTTCCGCCACCGTCAGAGAGTCGAACAACTCGACATGCTGGAATGCGCTGCTGAGGCCAAGCTTCGCGCGCTAGGCCGGCGGCGTGGCCGTTATGTCCTTCCAGCCCAATAGAATCTGGC
>JBQCFU010000092.1:0-4422 GCA_051958775.1 Pseudolabrys sp. | reverse complement strand
CGTGCAGCAGCGCGACGTCGGGCACGATCGCCGGCAGCAGCACGATCGGATCTTCGCTGTCGGCGTAGGGATTGGCGATCACCTGCCACTCCGGCCGCGTGGCGAGAATGTCCGAGCCGATCAGCCCGCGCATCGGCATGAACGGCACGCCCTTCTCCGCCGCCTGAAGCGCAGCATGGATCGCCGGACAGGTCGCATCCTTCATGACGATGCCGCGGCTCAGCACCGCCTGCGTGAACTGCGGCGCCGCGCCGAATTCGCCGAGGCTCACCGCCGAGGTTTCGAGCGTGCGCACGCAACCGGCGCCGATCAGCAGATCCGCCTGCAGGCTGGATGTGGGCAGCGCGACGAGGTGCAGGTCCTTGATGCGGCGGCGTATCAGCGCGCGGGTCGCTTCCATCGGTACGCCGGACACTTCACGAGGCACGGCGAGCAGCGCGCCATCGGCAATGCTGGCGATGGCATCATCGACCGAAACGGCGAATTGCGTCATGGGCACACCTGGCGGATGGAAACGTTCCAAGTTGCCGTGTTGTCCCATTCTTGCCCATGCATCGTCCAGTCCTGTTCTCCAGCCCTTCGTTCTGCTCTTGCATCATCTGCCGCTTTCTGGTCAGCAGGGCAGATGACACTCAGAGACAAGCTCGAATCCGGCCGGTTCGTGATGACCGCCGAAGTCACTCCGCCGGTCTCCATGGCGCGCAGCGATCTGCTCGATCGTGCCTTGCCGCTCAAGGGCCTCGCCGACGCGGTGAACGTCACCGACGGTGCCGGCGCACGCCCGCATCTCGGTGCGCTGACGGCAGCCGCGATGCTGCTCGCCGAAGGGATCGAGCCGATCCTGCAACTCACCTGCCGCGATCGCAATCGCATCGCCTTGCAGAGCGATCTGATGAGTGCGGCGGCGCTTGGCATCGAGAACCTGCTGATGCTGCGCGGTGACAATCCGGAAGCGGGCGATCAGCCCGAGACCAAGGGCGTGTTCGACATCGACACGCGGGCTCTGATGACGACGGCCCGTGATCTGCGCGACAAGGGCATGCTGCCGCCGGCGCGCGCTGTCGCGGGACACGCGAATTTCTTTATCGGCGGCGCTGACAATCCGATCGATCCGCCGCCCGGCTGGCAGCCGGAGAGCTTGCGCGGCAAGCTCGCGAGCGGCGCGCAATTCCTGCAGACGCAGTTCTGCATGGATGCCGGCGTCGTCGCGCGCTACTGCGCGCGGCTCGCCGAAGCCGGTATCGCCAAGCAGGTGTATCTTCTGATCGGCGTTGCGCCGTTGAAGTCCGCGAAGTCGGCGCGCTGGATGCGCGACAAGTTGTTCGGGTCGATCATCCCCGACGACATCGTTGCGCGCATGGAGCAGGCGGCCGATCCTGCGGCCGAAGGCGAAGAGATCTGCGTTGCATTGATCGAGCAACTGGCACGTACACCCGGCGTTGCCGGCGTGCATGTAATGGCGCCGAATAACGTCGCGGCGCTGCCGCGCGTGCTGAGCGCGGCACGGGAACGCGTCGCGAAGGTTCGCGGCTGAGAGCCGTTACCAAACGTTATGGGCGATAAAAAAAGGGCCGCCGAAGCGGCCCTTTGTGCATAGGTGGAGGATTCACGTCACTGCCTCTCATCGCAGGGAAAAGCAGCAACTGCGCACGTCCCACTGAAACCCCTGCACGGGGTTAAACCAAGTAAATTGCCCGTAAATTCATCGGATCATGCATTTGCGCATATCCGATAGACCAAAGTCGATAACTGCAATCGGTTGTTCAGCGCGAGGACGGGCAAACCGCTTCGCGGCACATCCGCGTCAGTTCCGGCCACGGTTCGTAGGCGACGCCACGGCAGATGTCCTTGGCCGCATCCTTGTCCACTATTTGGGTCACCTCGCCGTTGTAGAAATAGGCGGCCCGCTCGGTCGGTGGTGCGTATTGCCCGTTCTCGTCCTTGGAGGTGTAGCGCATGCACGAAATGTAGCGCTCGACACCGCCGCTCTGCCGAAGCGTCGGCGATGAAACATAGGCATCGCGCACGCCGACCGGATCGACCAGGCGCCGGTGCATCTCGGTTTGCAATTGCGACTTGTAGTTGGCCGGCATGATGTTCGGTTCGATCGGCTTCGGCGCGTCGCGGAGGCCAGAGCATGCGGCCAGCACACCGCCGACCAGCAGCAGCGTGGCGAGCGGCGCGGTGTAGCGATAGAAAGAGGTCGAATGGCTGCGGTCAGCCCGGCGGTCGGCCGTCATCGTGTGCGATTACCCTGTGCGAATTGCCCCCGCCGTGCATCCTAATGATGAGCGGCGGTCGTGCAACCCGCGAAGGGTATGATCAGCGAAACGGTCAGCGTGCCGGGATACGGGCGGCAGACAGTGAGCGCAGGCGCCGGGCTTCTTCGAAGCCGTGCATGCCGCCATACCACTGACCGGCGACGATGGCGCCCTTCACTGGTTGCAGCAGGCCGAGCGTGCTGATGAGTACGGCGGGCAGCCACAGCGCCAGGTGCACCCAGTAGGGTGGCGCGAATTCGGTTTCGACCGCGAGCACAATCGGGATCAACACATGGCCGACGATCACGATCACCAGATAAGCCGGAAAATCGTCGGCGCGGTGATGGTGCAGTTCCTCGCCGCAGGCCGGGCACTCATCCGCGACCTTCAGAAAGGCACGAAACATGCGGCCTTCGCCGCAGTTGGGGCAGCGGCCGCGAAAGCCGCGCAGCATGGCCTGAAAGGCGGAAGTCGGTTTGGTGTATCCGGGACCGGTCGATGTGGGCATAGGCTCTGCTCTCCCCTTCGCAGTGCAACATAATGCCGATCCGGCAATGAAGGTAGACCCGTAGCGGATGGCTGGTCATCGGCCGGTGCGGCAAAGTGCCCGGCGGTGGATTGCGCAAGCGGATCGCGCCGTGAACCTGACGGCGGCGGATCGCGACCAAGGAACAGGTGTCCGGAACAGCGGATGCCCATGTCCTGCGAACCATCCGAGTCCCCATGGCCAGCCTTTCGCCGCCCCGTTTCTTCTTCGTCATTGCGTTGGGGCTTGCCCTGAGTCTCGCTCTGGTTGTCGTGCTGGCCGTTGCGGCGATCAGCGGGCAGCCGGGATTGCCGCTGTAAGGGCTGGCGAGAAACTAGCCGCCCGTGGTCTTGCCCCAACGGAAACCGTTGCGGTTGCGGCTGCTGGTCGGAACGGGCGCCGTCACCATATCGGGTTCGTCGCTGATCTCCGGCAGCCAGCAGGCGCGGGTCCGGCTTTCGACAATCTCACTGGTGACGCGGTCGAACACCAGTTCGCGACAGGTGTGGCCATCGGCCATCGGGACGAACGAGCGCCCGATCGTTTCCGGCGCGCGGGCCTGTTTGTCGGCGACCGGGACCGCGAGCCCGATATGGTGCTGAGTCAGCAGAGCCGCGCCCATCAGCGCCAGAAACGCCGCGCCGATGATCAGCACGCCGAGCCATGAAGCGCGATAGGTCTGCGGGTGGTGAGACAGACGACCGGGCATGGCCCGATTCAGGCCGCTGCCCGGTTCAGAGCGGCTTAATCCGATCGCTCAAATGCTGGCTAATTCGGGTGGTCGATTGCCGCGGAGGCTTGACCGGCGATATGAATTATAGTTCAATGATCTCCATCAAATCGGCAATATAATTCAAATTTCGCTCGGCGGGCTGCCGGGTGACCGATGAAAACGAAGCGGCACCGAAGCCGCCAAGAGAACAACCGGAAACAACAGGCAGTAGATCGGACATGACGCTTACCGGTCAGGGACAGATCGCCGATCAGGGCTTTCTCGATGTCGCTGGCCAGCGGCTCGAATACCGCATGGTCGGGCCGCGCCCGTCCGAAGCGCCGACCCTGGTGCTGCTGCACGAAGGTCTCGGGTCGACCGGCCTGTGGGGCGACTTTCCCGAGCGCCTGTCGGCAGCGACCGGTGCCGGCGTGTTTGTCTATTCACGTGCGGGTTACGGCCAGTCATCGCCGGTGAGTCTGCCGCGTCCGCTGACGTATATGCATGATGAAGCGCGCGTTGCGCTGCCGGCGGTGCTCGACGCCATCGGCTGGCAGCATGGGCTCCTGGTCGGTCACAGCGACGGTGCGTCGATCGCCGCGATCTATGCCGGGACGCATCAGGATCATCGGCTCGACGGCATCGTGCTGATCGCGCCGCACTTCATCGTCGAGGACGTGAGCATCGCTTCGATCCGCGAAGCGAAGACCGCCTACGAAACGACCGATTTGAAAGTGAAGCTCGGCCGCTGGCATTGCGATCCCGACAACGCATTCCGCGGCTGGAACGATGCCTGGCTCGATCCGGCGTTTCGCCAGTGGGACATCAGCGAGCAACTCGCGTTCATTCGCGTGCCGATGTTGAT
This sequence comes from Pseudolabrys sp., assembly GCA_051958775.1. GTDB lineage: Bacteria > Pseudomonadota > Alphaproteobacteria > Rhizobiales > Xanthobacteraceae > Pseudolabrys. Next base: position 58 of record JBQCFU010000092.1, on the reverse strand, counting down.
CGTGCAGGGCGTCAACGATCAGTACGGTACCGTGAAGCAGATCGAAGTGGCCAAGGAC
>JBQCFU010000091.1:0-3341 GCA_051958775.1 Pseudolabrys sp. | reverse complement strand
GCAGCTTGACGTCGCACGGCAGCGGCGTGGCGCGCGGCACGAGGCGCACCACCGACGACGTCACCTTCGGCGGGGGCACGAAGGCGCTCGGTGCGATGTCGAACAGGATCTTGCTCTCGCAGCGCCAGCCCGCGAGCACCGCAAGACGACCGTAATTCTTGCTGCCAGGCGCTGCGACGATCCGTTCCGCCACTTCGCGCTGAAACATCAGCACCAGCATGTCATACCACGGTGGCCATGGCTCTGTGGTGAGCCAGCCGACCAGCAGCGGCGTCGCGATGTTGTACGGCAGATTGGCGACGATCCGCGCGGGGCCGTCGCCGACCAGCGCCCGCATGTCGACTTCGAGCGCGTCGCCGGCGATGGTTTCCAGACGGTCCGGATAATGCGCCGCAACTTCGGCGAGCGCGCCGAGCGCGCGCGCGTCGCGTTCGATGGCGATGACGCCGCGCGCGCCGAGCGCCAGCAATGCGCGGGTGAGGCCGCCCGGTCCGGGGCCGACTTCGACGATTGTGGCTTCGTCGAGCGGTTCGGCGGCGCGCGCGATCCGCGCGGTGAGATTGAGATCGAGCAGGAAGTTCTGGCCGAGCGATTTCTTGGCGCGCAGATCGTGGCGGCGGATCACCTCGCGCAGTGCGGGGAGATCGTCGATCTGGCTCATGATCGCTTGCTCACGCGGTGACGGCGCGTTGCGGCGCGTGCTGCGTCAGCCGGTTGGCGAGCTTCACCGCTTCGATGAAGCTTGTCGGATTTGCACGGCCGGAACCGGCGACGGCAAAGGCGGTCCCATGGTCTGGCGAGGTGCGCACGAACGGCAGGCCGAGCGTGACATTGACGGCGTGATCGAATGCGAGCGTCTTCACCGGGATCAGCGCCTGGTCGTGATACATGCACAGCGCCGCGTCGTACTGCGCGCGCGCAGGCGCATGAAACATGGTGTCGGCGGGCAGCGGGCCACGCGCATCGATGCCGTCTGTCACCAGTTGCCGCACCGCGGGCGCGATTACCGCGAGATCGTCGCCGCCGATGGTGCCGTCTTCGCCGGCGTGTGGATTGAGCCCGGCGACCCACAGCCGCGGCCGCGCGATGCCGAACCGCTGGCGCAGGTCGCGGGCGACGATGCGGCCGATCTCGATGATCATCGGCGTCGTCAACGTTTCGGCGACCTCGCGCAGCGGCTGGTGGATCGTCACCGGCACGACAGCGAGTTCGGGCGACCAGATCATCATCACCGAGCGGGCCGGGCCGGCGGCTTTTTCCTTCGCCAGCCGTTCGAGAAACTCGGTGTGGCCGGGATCGGGGAAGCCGGCGCGATAGAGCACGTTCTTGGCCACCGGATTGGTGACGACAGCGGCGGCGCGTCCGGCAATCACGTCATCAACGCCACGGTGGATCGATTCAATCGCGGCAGGCGCGCTGCTGTCGTCCGGTTTTCCCGGTTCGGCCGTGGCTGAAAGACCGAGCGGCACCACTGGCAATGCGGTGGTAAACCGGGCGGCCGCATTCTCCGGCGTTGCCTCCACGATCGGCACCGAGAGACCGAGCGTGGCGGCACGACGGGCAAGAGCCTCAGGGTCGGCAATCACATAGAACGGTGGCAGCGTCTGTTTGGCCTGCGCCAGCCAGCCGAGGAGGGTGATGTCGGGGCCGATCCCGGCCGGTTCGCCGAACGTGACTGCGAGCGGAGCAGACGGCGTCACGGCCGCCTCACCGGCGATATTCGATGATGGCGGAGCGCCGGGTTTCCTCGAGAAACTTCTTCGCTTCCTTGTCGAAGCGCTCGTTGAACATCTTTTCCTTGAGCTGGCGCTTCTCTGCCGTCTCGGTCTTGGTCGATTTCTTCTCGCACAGCGCGAACATTTCCAGACCCTGAGGCGTGGCATCCGGCGTGCTCACCTGGCCGACCTCCAGCTTGGCGAGAATGTTGCGCAGTTGCTCGGGCAGGTCGGCGGAGCTGCGGCGCACCGGTTCGCGCACCGCGACGTCGCGCAGGCCGCGTGCCATGGCGACGCCACGGGTGCAATCCTGGAAGCGCGCGCGGATTGCCTCGGCCTCGCGCCGCTTGCTGTCGACCACGGCGGGGCTCGAGCCTTGCGGGACTACCACCATGATTGGCCGGAGCGTGTAGATGTAGCCGGTCTCGTCCTGTTCCTTGGCATTGTTGTCGCGCATCATGCCGGCCAATTCTCCGTCGCTGACATTGAGCGAGGAGCTGAACTTGCCGCGGATCAACTGGTTCCAGAGCACGTCGGCGCGGATGCGGTCCTTGAGCGTGTTCGCCGATACCCCGGCGCGGTTCAGCGCCTGGGTGAATTGCTCCGGCGACTGGCGGGTGCGGCCTGCGATCTGATTGAAGCTCTGCTGCACCTCAGCCTCGGAGAGATCGAGGCCGTAGCGTTTGGCAATGGTGATCTTGAGCTTGTCGTCGATCAGTGCCTTGAGCGCCTGGTCGCGCGACACCGCCTTGCCGCCGGAGATACGTTCCAGCCGTTCGCGCTGCTGGATGTCGAGGGACGTGATCGGCAGTCCATTGACCATGACCACGACTTGCGCGGCTGCCGGCCGGGCACTCATCAGGTTTGCGCCGAACGCGGCTCCGGCAATGGCAGCGACCATCGCAAAACGGCGCAGGAAGCTTGAGCTGGGGGAGTGGGGCGGTGTGGACAGCGTGTTCATACCGGTGCTGATAATGGAACTCTTCGGCAATTTATTGGCTGCCGACAGACTGGCTCACTGCGGTGCCGCCGAGCGTACGCAGCGCGATCTGGAACATGATCCGGTGATCGGCCGTGGCATTGCCGCTGTAAGTGTAGTCGGTGATGTAGTTCAGGGCGAGGATGAAACAATCGTCGACATAGCCGATGCCGATCTGTGTCTGGCTCAGCTTGTTGGCGTTGATGTCGTAGCGCGCTGCGCCGCTGATCACCCAGTTGGCGTCGATCTTGTACGACGCGCTGCCGAGGATGCCCTGGCGGCGTTGCAGGAAGCCGAGTGCAGGCTGCGCATCATAGCTGCCGTAGAGCAGGGTGGTGTTCCAGCGGCCGAGATTGGCGCGCACTTCGGTTTCGAACCGCCGCACGGCGAAGGTGGTTTCGTCGAACCGGCCACGGGTGGTGAAGGCATAAATGCTGTTCGGCTGATAGGTCACGCGCGCGACATAGTCGGACGCGCGGGTGTCGAGGCCGCTTTGAATGCCGGTATTTGTCACGCCGCCATAGGCGAACGAGTTCTGTCCGAACAGATGATACGACTGGCCGAACAGCGCATTGAGGTATCCGGCCTGATTGAACTGAGCGGTGTACTGCACGCCGACATTGGCGCGGCCGCCACCTTCGGCGCGG
>JBQCFU010000090.1:0-3632 GCA_051958775.1 Pseudolabrys sp. | reverse complement strand
CAGCGCCATGCCGCGGACGCCGTTCTCGAACTCGACCATCTCGCCGGCCTGCACGTTGTCGAGGCCGTAGACGCGGGCGATGCCGTCACCGACGGACAGCACCTGACCGACCTCGGAGACCTCTGCCTCCTGGCCGAAATTCTTGATCTGATCCTTCAGGATCGCGGAGATTTCTGCGGCGCGGATATCCATCAGCGGGCCTCTTTCATCGCAAACTTGATTGAGTTGAGTTTCGTGCGCAGCGAAGAGTCGACCATGCGGCTGCCGACCTTGACGATCAGGCCGCCGATGATGGCGGGGTCGACCTTGACGTTGAAGTCAATGTCCTTGCCGCCGGTCACCGATTTGATCGCGCTCTTCAGCGCGTCCATGTTCTTGTCGTTCAGCGGCTCGGCCACGGTGACCTCGGCGGTCACTTCGCCCTTGTTGTGGGCGACCAGAGCCTTGTAATCGCGGATCACCTCGCGCACGGCGAACAGCCGGCGGTTCGTGGTGAGCACCTTGAGGATGTTGGCGGCAAGGCCACCGATCCCGGCTTTGCCGAGAATCGCGGTCAGCGCCTTGAGTTGCTCGTCGGCGCCATAGACCGGGCTGCGGACCAGCCGCTCCAGGTCCTTGTTGTTGGCGATCAGGGCGTCGAACGCCTCGAGATCGGCCTTCACGGCGTCGAGTTTTTTCTCGTCGCGCGCCAGTTCAAACAGGGCATTTGCGTAGCGCCCCGCCATTCCGGAAACGATGGATAATTCGGCTGCCATCGGCGTCGTTTGACCACACCATCCGCAAGCCTGAAGGCGTCGCAAAAGCGGCGTTCCAAGCCATTGGAATCCAAGAGGGAATTCCGATTTCGAGGAACCGGGCGGGAGCCCGCGAAAAACCGCCCCAAAATCGCGGGTTTGCTAACATACCGGTCCCTGCGGTGCAACACGGACCAGGGCGACAAATAGGATGACGGGGATGGTTCTCCAAACCTGTCGATTTCGGCCCATCGGCTGCGCCGCGAAGAACCGGCCTCCTGCTGGAAGGCGCTGACTTCGCCCTTTTTCACCGGGCGAGAGCCGGCGCGACCTGCTGACGCAGCCGCCGCTCCTGGCCTGACCACGCCGAAATGATCCCAACCGGTTTGACGACCATGCCGCGGCGTTCTATCTCCGCAATGCGGGACGGCCCGCACTTCCCCCATTTATCGGCAGGGACGACCCTGCCTCTTTAGAGAGGTGCGGTCATGTCGTGGCTGATCCTGTTCGTCGCCGGTCTGTTTGAAATCGGCTGGGCGATCGGACTGAAATATACTGAAAGCTTCACCCGTCTCGTTCCTTCCGTCCTGACCCTGATCTGCATGGTGCTGAGCGTCGTCCTGCTCGGCATCGCGCTGCGGGTCCTGCCGGTCGGCACCGCCTATGCGGTCTGGACCGGCATCGGCGCGGTCGGCACAGCTTTGCTCGGCATCTGGCTGTTCGGCGAACCTGCCACCGCCGGGCGTCTCGTCTCGATCATGCTGATCGTCAGCGGAATCGTCGGGCTCAAGCTCGTCTCCTAGGCCATCGCGAACGACCCCACTCTACAACGCATACGAAGCATGCGTTGTAGACTTACGAATTGCCCGCCGGTCGGCGGTGTGGGAATGATCGTCCGATGTCTGATCTTCTGTCACACCTGCCGTCCGGCGATCTGATTCTGGTCGCCGCACCGACGCTGATCTTCGCCTATCTGGTCTTCGGGCTTGCAGGATTCGGCAGCGCGCTCGTCGCCGCGCCGATCATCGCTCATGTCATGCCGGTCGCAGATGTCGTGCCGCTGTTCGCACTGACGGACTGTACCGCCGTGGCCGTCACCGGCATCAAGCTCGGCAAGAAAGTTGCCAAGCACGAATTGCTGCGCCTCGTGCCGCTGATGGCGATCGGCAATCTGATCGGCATCTATCTGATCCTGACGATTCCGCCGAAACCGATGATGATCTTCCTCGGCATTTTCGTTTTCGCTTACGCCATTTACGCACTGGTGAAACCGACATTCACCGGCCATTTGGGCAGCGCCTGGGTGATTCCGTTCGGCACACTCGGCGGCGTGTTCAGCGCCATGTTCGGCGCCGGCGGCTTCATCTATGCGATCTATCTCAGCCGCCGGCTGGAGGACACCACCGCGCTGCGCGGAACACTGACCGCGGTGCTCGGCATCAGCAACATCACCCGTCTCGGCTTCTTCATGGCCGCCGGCGTCTATAACGACGGCCGGCTGCCGATACTCGCGCTGTGCGCGTTGCCGGTCGTGGTCGGCGGATTGTTCATCGGCTATAAGCTCGCCGGCAAACTCAACCGCGAGCAGTTCATCAAGGTTCTCTGTCTGATCCTGATCGTCGCCGGCGTGTCGCTGATCGCCCGTGCAACGTTCGGCTGATCATCGGCATTGCTCAATAGAAGCTCTGCGGATCGACATCGACATCGAGCTTGATATTGCCGCGCCGCTTCGGCCCAGCCGCAATCCAGCCGCGCAAATAGCCTGACAGATCGGTGGCGCGTGGCGCCTTGGCCAGCAGGCGGAAGCGATGCCGCCCGCGCACCATGGCGATCGGTGCTTCCGCCGGACCGAGCACGCGGATCGCCTCGTCGCGCGGCGCTGCCCGCGCCAGTTCGCGCGCATAGGCTTCGGTCGCGTGCTTGTCGGTTCCCGAAACGATCAGCGCCGCGAGCCGTCCAAACGGCGGATAGCCGGTCGCTTCACGTTGCTCGATCTCGCTCGAATAGAACGCATCGCGATCACCGGAAACGAGCGCGCGCATCACCGGATGCTCCGGCTGATGTGTCTGCAAAAAACCGTAGCCACGGCCGGTTTCGCGACCGGCGCGGCCGGTCACCTGATGCAGCAACTGGAACGTCCGCTCGCCGGCGCGCGGATCGCCGTTGCCGAGACCGAGATCGGCATCGACGATGCCGACCAGAGTGAGCCGCGGAAAATGGTGTCCCTTGGCGACAAGCTGCGTGCCGATAATGATGTCGAACCGGCCCTGCGCAACGTCTTCCAGTTCCTGCTGGAGCCGCTCGACGGATTCGACCAGGTCGCTCGACAGTACAAGGATGCGCCGCTCCGGAAACAGATCGACCGCCTCCTGTTCGAGCCGTTCGACGCCAGGACCACAGGCGACAAAGCTCTCGGTCGCATGGCAATGCGGACATTCGGCCGGCTGCGGCGTGGAATAGCCGCAGTGATGGCAGACAAGCCGCCGCTTGAAGCGGTGATCGACCAGCCACGCGTCGCAATGCGGACAATGGAAACGATAGCCGCAGGTGCGGCACAGAGTCAGCGGCGCGAAGCCGCGGCGGTTCAGGAACAACAGCGCCTGTTCGCCGCGCTCCAACGCGATGTTCACCGCCTCGGCAAGACGTGGCGCGATGAAGCGGCCGCGCGGCGGGCCTTCGGCTTTCAGATCGATCGCTTCGATCGACGGCATATGCTGACCGCCGAACCGTTCCGGCAGATACAGGCGGCGGTAGCGGCCCTTGCGCGCGTTGACTTCTGTTTCGACCGACGGCGTTGCTGACGCGAGCACCACCGGGCATTTGACGATGTTGCCGCGCACCACCGCCATGTCGCGTGCATGATAATGCGCGCCGTCTTCCTGCTTATAAGCCTGATCG
>JBQCFU010000089.1:0-3473 GCA_051958775.1 Pseudolabrys sp. | reverse complement strand
CCGCATCATCACCGAGAACGCGCTCGGCGTATAGCCGAGACGGGAGGCGATCACCTTGATCGGCTCACCCTGGATCAGATGCGCAAACGCATAGGAACTCTGGACGAGCTGACGCCAGTCGCGGAAGTTCATGCCCAGTTCGCGCTGGAATAGTCGCGAGACTGTTTTCGGCGTGAGCGCCAGTGCGGAGGCATGTTCCTCCAGGCTGACATGTAACGACGGGTCCTTGATCACGCGCTGACAGAACGCCAGCAGGCGGCGATCCTCCGGCATCGGGATCGATGACCCGCCCCGCGGCGCGATCACCAGTTCCTCAGCGATCAATGCGGCGAGCGACTTCTCCCGTCGGGAGAGCGGGCCGGAAAAATCAACATCGATGGCGGCGACGAGAAGCTCGCGCATCAAGGGCCCGATCTCGAGCACTTCGCATGCAACGGGACTGCCACGCGTCTGACGCAGATACAGCGACGCGAGGTTGACCTCCGTCAGCATGCGCGTGACGTGCCATGTGCGCGACGGCAGCCAGATCGCGCGTTGCGGCGGAACGATCCAGGAGCCGGTTTCCGTTTCAACCGACATGACGCCGCTCGATGCGTAAAGTAATTGCGGCCAATCGTGATCGTGACGCGGCGTCACATGGCCCACGTTATAGGTGCGGACCACCGATCGAAACGACGTTACGGTATGCGGGCCAGGCAATCGCTGCTTCTTCATGCGTGTCCGAAACTCGAATGGAAATGTCCAGAACAGCGGGTTTACGCCTCGATCCTGAACGATGATCATTCGCTGTTCAAGCTGCAACGCGCGCAGCACGTGTTCGGAAAAGGAGACAGCTCGTGGATGTTGGATTTCTGGGCGTCGGCCGAATGGGACAGGCAATTGCCGGCAATCTCGTGAAAGCCGGTCATCGCGTTCGCGCTTTCGATAAATCTGCTGACAGCATAAAGGCGGCGCGACAAGCTGGCATCGAGGTTGTTTCGAGCGCGCAGGAGACGACCGGTGGTGATGTTCTGATCTCGATGCTGCCGAACGACGACGCGCTGCGTGACGTTTTCATCCGCGGCGATCTGCTGTCGCATGGCAAGCCGACGACCATCTCGATCAATATGGGCACCGTGTCGCTCGACTGCGTCGATGAACTCGTTGCCGTGCATGAGGCACGCGGCCGGCCTTACGTGGCCGCAACGGTTTTCGGCCGGCCGGATGTGGCCGCCGCAGCGAAGCTCGCGGTTCTTGCGGCCGGCGATCCTGCTACGATCGACCGCGTGCAGCCTCTGCTCGATGCGATCGGCCGCAAGACGTTCCGGGTCGGTGACAAGCCGCGGCAGGCCAATGTGGCGAAGATCGCCGGAAATCTGATGGTGGCTTGCGCCATCGAGGCGATTGCCGAAGCGGCTGTTCTGCTGCGCAAATACGAGATGTCGGCGGCCGACGTGCTTGACGTCATCGTCGAATCGCTGTTCGCGGTGCCGGTCTATCAGGGATATGCGCGCGCCATCGGACGGGAGGAATACGTCCCGCCGGGCTTCGATCTGGTTCTCGGCATGAAGGATGTGCGGCTTGCGTTGCAGGCCGGAGAAGCTGTGGACGCGCCGCTGCCGTTCGCGAGTGTCTTGCGGGATGCATTCATCGATGCGATCGCCAACGGCGACGCACATAAGGACTGGTCGGCCATCGGCCGCGTAGCTGCACGGAAGGCCGGCCTCAACGAACACTGAACAGGAACGCTAACGGGAGAAATGCCATGCTTGTAGCGGTTCGCTTTGGTCTTGCGCGCTGTATCGCGTCGTTCGTCGTGCTGTTCTGCGCGCTGTTGTTCGCGGGATCAACGTTCGCAGCCGATCCGATCAAGATCGGATTCTCGATGCCGCTCTCGGGGCCGCTGGCGTCCAGCGGCAAGGCGATCCTCACGGCGTATCAGATGTGGGAGGAGGATGTGAACGCCAAGGGCGGTATCCTCGGCCGTCCGGTCAAACTCGTCTACTACGACGACCAAAGTAACCCCACACTGGTTCCCGGCATCTACGCCAAGCTGTTCGACATCGACAAGATCGACCTGGTGATGACCAGCTACGGAACGAATCTCGCCGTGCCGTCTATGCCGGTCGTTTTTCCTCGCGGCAAGGTTCTGTTCGGCCTGTTCGCGCTCGCGGTCAACGATCAGTTCAATTACCCGCGCTATTTCTCGATGTTCCCGGCCGGGCCGGATGCGATCCACGAATTCTCTCGCGGCTATTTCGAGATCGCGAAGAAGCAGAACCTCAAGACCGTGGCGATCATCAGTGCCGACACGGATTTCGCCAAGAAAGCCGGAGATGGGGCGATCGAGAACGCCAAGAAGCTCGGCTTCAACATCGTCTTCAGCCGCAGCTATCCGCCGAACACAGTCGACTTTTCGCCGGTGGTTCGTGCGGCACAGGCCGCCAATCCGGATTTCATCTATGTCGCGTCCTATCCCGCAGATACGGTCGGCATCGTGCGTGCGGCGCACGAGATCGGTTTGAAGACGAAGATGTTCGGCGGCGGCATGGTCGGTCCGCAATATGCGGCGATCAAGGCGCAGCTAGGCGAACTGCTCAACAAGATCGTCAACTACGACTTCTATGTCCCGGAGCCAACCGTGCCGTTCACCGGCATCGCGGAATTCCTGGCGCGCTATCAGGCGAAGGCGGCGGGGGGCGGCTTCGATGCGCTCGGCTTTTTCATTCCGCCGTTCGCTTATGCCAACGGCCAGGTGCTGGCGCAGGCGGTGCAAGCGGTCGGCAGCCTCGATCAGCAGAAGCTGGCGGACTATCTGCACGCCAATACGTTCAAGACGATCGTCGGGGACATCAGCTTTGCCAGGAACGGCGAATGGGCGACGCCACGCGTCCTGCAGACGCAATTCCAGGGAATATCGGGAAATGGCCTGGATCAATTCAAGAAGGCCGGCACGCAGGTGATTGTTTTTCCCGAGGCGCTGGAATCGGGTCGCCTGCTAATGCCGTATGCGGAGGCCGTGCGCTGAAGGTCGCGCGGCGTTCGTACGCATTGTCCGATTCGAGAATGCGAATGTCCGGATCGGACCGGTCGACATGCATACAGTCCGTACAACAAGAAACTTGTCAGGAGGAAACCATCATGAGCAGCACTTCAGCTTCGCGCGCCGATTTCCGTCTCGAGCCGGTTCATCCCAAGCCGGAAGAGGCGGCGAAAATGCCGTACGCGCCCGCGGTCCATATCGTCGGCGCATGCGACCTGATGTTCCTGTCGGGAGCGACCGCGTCTCCGCTCTATCATGCGCACCCGCACAAGGACGAAGAGCACGACCATCCGTGCGCGATCGAGGAACAGACGCGACGGACCATGGAAGCGATCAAGTCCGTTCTCGATCACGTCGGGGCAAGCTGGCGTGATGTGGTCAAGGTCACGAAATACCTGACCGATTTCCGCGACGCGGACCGGATGCATGCCACCATGGCGGGCTATTTCGG
>JBQCFU010000088.1:0-3267 GCA_051958775.1 Pseudolabrys sp. | reverse complement strand
AGCAAGTCGCCCAGCCTGCTGAAGAATTCGGTGGAGTTGTTCTGGTCGAGGAACACGGCAGGATCGAGGCCTGCCGCGCGGGCGCGGGCGGCGGTTTCGCCGTCGGCATAGGCCCCGGCAGGGTCGTCAGCGCTGCCCCCGCCACCGTCGGTGCCGTCGGTGTCGCCGGCGAGTGCCGCGATGCCGCGGCTGCCGTCGAGCGCCTGTGCCATGGCCAGCGCATATTCCTGGTTCGGGCCACCGCGGCCGCCTTTGCTGCGCAGGGTCACGGTCAATTCGCCGCCGGACAGGATGATGGCGCGCTTGCCTTGGCGCTGCAGGTCTCGCGCCATGGCGGCGTGCTGACCCGCGACCTCGCGCGCCTCGCCCTCGACCTGGTCACCGAGGAAAATGCACTCGTAGCCGGCGGCACGCACGGCATCCTGCGCCACGCGGAAGGAATCGGCCGGTGTCGCCACCAGCTTGAATGTCGTGTTGGCGAATGCAGGGTCGCCCGGCTTCGAACTTTCGTTGGCCGGATCGTTGAGTGCGCGCTGCACGTTTTCCGGCAGATCGAGGCGGTAGCGCGCGATGATGGCGCGCGCATCGGCGAGCGTGGTCGGATCGGGCACCGTCGGTCCGGAGCCGATCACCGCGGGGTCATCGCCGGGCACATCGGAGATCGCCAGGGTCACAATGCGGGCCGGCGCCGCTGCACGAGCGAGGCGGCCGCCCTTGATGCGCGAGAGATGCTTGCGCACTGTGTTCATCTCGACGATCCCGGCACCGGAGCGCAGCAGCGCGCGGTTGACCGCCTGCTTGTCGGCAAAGCTCAGACCGTTGGCCGGCGCCACCCAGTTGGCCGAGGCGCCACCCGACATCAATGCGAGCACAAGGTCGTTCGGACCGGCGTTTTTGGCCAGAGCGAGAATTTCACCGGCGGCGGCGAGGCTCGCCGCGGCCGGGACCGGCTGGCCGGCCGCGATCATCCGGATCTGCCGGGTTGGCCGGCCATAGCCGTGCCGCGCCACGGCAAGACCGGTGATCCGGTCCGCTGGCATCTGCGGCAGATAGAACGCCTCGGCGGTCTCGGCCATGGCGCCCGCGGCCTTGCCCCCGGCGAGCACGATCAGCCGGCCCGCCGGCGGCGGGGGCAGATGTGCCGGCAGACACTGCGCCGGGTGCGCCCGCGCCGTGGCGAGATTGAACAGGTCGGTGAGCAGCCGGCGCGTCTGATTCATGGTGGGCACTTTAGCCATCCGGCGGTTCCGGCCAACCTGTTTGCAGAGCCGATCGCCGCAAGGGCCGCCCGCGTTATGGACCCCGGCAGCCGGAACGCCTATCTAACGGGGAACAGGCGAGAAGCATGGCAGGATCAATCACATGACCGATCAGATGGATGACAAGACCCGTACCGAGCTGGAGGCCGCGGTCTACCGCCGGCTGGTCGCGCATCTGCGCGAGCGGACCGACGTGCAGAACATCGACATGATGAATCTCGCCGGTTTCTGCCGCAATTGCCTTGCCAACTGGATGAAGGACGCTGCCGACGCGCAATCGCTGGAGATGACCAAGGATCAGGCGCGCGAAATCGTCTACGGCGAACCCTTCGACCAGTGGAAAAAGAAGCACCAGAAGGAAGCGACGCCGGAACAGCAGGCGGCCTTCGATAAAAGCGCGCCGCATCGCCACTGACGGCAACTTAAATTTTTCGGCTTGTGGATGACGGGGGTTCGCCCCGGCGCGTCGTTGACCTTTCGCCCCCGGATTCCGAAACCTCTCTCTCCAAGATGGCGGACCTTCCGCCCCAATATCTGACGAGCAAGATTCGACGAGGGAGAGCGTACGATGGCGACCAGCGCAGCGGCCAAACAGGACGACGAAGGAACTCAGCACGCGCACACCCGCTTCGCCAAGGAACAGCTCAAGGCTTTCGTGGAGCGGATCGAGCGGCTTGAGGAAGAGAAGAAGGCGACCCAGGACGACATCAAGGACGTCTATGCAGAAGCCAAGGGCAACGGCTACGACGTCAAGGCGTTGCGCAAGGTGATTTCGCTGCGCAAGCAGGACGCCAACGAGCGGCAGGAAGAGCAGGCGGTTCTGGAAACCTACCTGCACGCCCTCGGCATGGTGGCTTAACGGACGATCTCAGCGCGTCAGCGACGCAGTCCGGCCAAAGAAGGCGGTGGTGGCCATGAACACCACCGCATCGCCGGTGAAGCGGTCGGTGCGCAATCCATCATTCGGATCGGTGCGGAACGTGGCGGTCAGCGCCAGGCTCGGCTTCTGCATGGCCGGCGCCAGTTGCCGCACATCCGGCGCGCCCACCGGCAGCGCCGTCAGATAGTGGCTGACATCGGGCGCGAGCAGAACAGCGCGCAGCCACGGCTCATGATAGCGCCGCGCGGCGATCGAGGCCGACAGTTGCGCCGGTGACTGCATCGCCGCCGTGGTCGCCGCCGGTTTCGGCGGCGTGTTCTTGTAAGTGGTCCGCTGCTGCAGGCGTTCGCCCATCGGTGCGGCTGCCTGTGGCGCTGCCGCAGCTTGCGGCGCGTCACGCGGGGTATCGGCGGGCTCCGCCGCGGCATAGGACAGCATCGACGGCAAGCCAGCCGCATCCTGATCGGCGGCGAGTTCGGCGGTGACGTCAGGATCGGCCGACGCGGTACGGAACGGCATCTGCGCCAGCGGATTGGCGGCAAGACGCGCCGGGGCCGGCTTCGGCAGCGGCAGGGACGCGAGCACGGTCGGCTGCGCCAGCGCGGGCTCAAGATCGGCCGGCCGTGCGTGCGGCAGCGGAATCGAGGCGGTCGTGTCCGTCGCCGTCTGCGCGCGGGCGATGCGGGTGGTGGCGATCGGCGCCGGCATCGGCGCGGTCCGGGTATTGGCTGCCGGCGCGCTGCGTGGCGCGGTGTCGGCAGCGGCCTCATCCTCGTCGCTGGAGTTGCCGAACAGCCGCGAGAAGAAATTGCCGCCGCGATTGACGGTGCGGCCGTCGTTGTCCATCGCGCTGGCGACCTGCTGCTCGCCGCCGCTCACGCCGGCCGCGGCAAGCGAAACGTTCGAGGCATGGCCGCCGCGCCGCTCGATGTCGGCCAACGCCAGTGCATAGTTCTTCAGCGGCTGGCCGTCGGTGCCGACATGCACGGTGCGGCCGTCCGGGAAAATCTTGACGAGCTGATCGTGGGTCAGACGCGGCCAGTGGCGCACGCTGCCGGTGTCCATATGCACGAACGGCGAGCCCGAGGTCGGATAGAAGCCGACGCCGCCGCGCTGCAGCCGCAGGCC
>JBQCFU010000087.1:0-2751 GCA_051958775.1 Pseudolabrys sp. | reverse complement strand
CCGCGCCGTGTATCGCGTCCGGCCCTCCCGAGGCAAGTACCGGGACACACGGAAGCAATCGCGTGATGTTCTCACTGATCCCCCGCAAAGCAAACCGGCGGCGCCGGAGCGCCGCCGTTCGCAAGTCTTCAGACTGAGACTTCCGCGATCAGTGCGCGGTGAGGCCCGGAGGATCCTCGTCGACCGGCTTCTCCACCGTGTCGGCCTTCTCCTCCCACTGGATCGGCTCCGGCTTGCGCACCAGCGCGCGGGCCAGAACCTCGTCCATGCGGCTCACCGGGATGATCTCGAGTCCCTTCTTGATGCTGTCGGAGATTTCCACCAGGTCCTTGGCGTTCTCCTCCGGGATCAGCACCGTCTTGATGCCGCCGCGTGCCGCGGCAAGCAGTTTCTCCTTCAGGCCACCGATCGGCAGGACGCGACCACGCAGCGTGATCTCGCCGGTCATCGCCACGTCACGGCGCACCGGAATGCCGGTGAGCACCGAAACGATGGACGTGACCATCGCCACGCCGGCCGACGGACCGTCCTTCGGCGTCGCGCCTTCCGGCACGTGCACGTGGATGTCCCGCTTGTCGAACAGCGGCGGTTCGATGCCGAAGGCGATCGAGCGCGAGCGGACATAGGACGCCGCCGCCGAGATCGATTCCTTCATCACGTCGCGCAGGTTGCCCGTCACGGTCATGCGACCCTTGCCCGGCATCATCGCGCCTTCGATGGTGAGCAACTCGCCACCCACCTCCGTCCACGCGAGGCCGGTGACCACGCCGACGAGGTCCTCGTCTTCGACCTCGCCGAAGCGATACTTCGGCACGCCGACGAAATCGCCGAGGTTGTTCGTGGTCACCTCGATCGACTTCTTCTTCGAGAGCATGATCTCCTTCACGGCCTTGCGGATCAGTGTGGAGAGTTCGCGCTCGAGGTTACGCACGCCCGCTTCCCGCGTGTAACGGCGGATCAGCAGCAGCAGCGCGTCGTCGGTGATCGACCATTCCTTCGGTTCGAGACCGTGCTTGGACACGGCGGCCGGAATCAGATGCTTGCGCGCGATCTCCAGCTTCTCGTCCTCGGTGTAACCGGCGATCCGGATCAGCTCCATGCGGTCCATCAACGGCCCGGGAATATTCAGCGTATTCGCGGTCGTGACGAACATCACGTTCGAGAGATCGTATTCGACCTCGAGGTAGTGATCCGAGAACGTGCCGTTCTGCTCGGGGTCAAGCACCTCCAGCAGCGCGGACGACGGATCGCCCCGGAAATCGGCGCCCATCTTGTCGATCTCATCGAGCAGGAAGAGCGGGTTCGAGGTCTTCGCCTTGCGCATCGACTGGATGATCTTGCCGGGCATCGAGCCGATATAGGTGCGCCGGTGACCGCGGATTTCCGCTTCATCGCGCACGCCGCCGAGCGACACGCGCACGAATTCGCGGCCGGTCGCCTTGGCGATCGACTTGCCGAGCGAGGTCTTGCCGACGCCCGGAGGGCCGACGAGGCACAGGATCGGTCCGGTCAGCTTGTTGGCCCGCTGCTGCACGGCGAGATATTCGACGATGCGATCCTTGACCTTCTCCAGGCCATAGTGATCGCTGTCGAGGATATCCTGCGCAGCCTTGAGGTCAGCCTTGACCTTGGACTTCTTGCCCCACGGGATCGACAGCAGCCAGTCGAGATAGTTGCGCACGACCGTCGCCTCGGCGGACATCGGCGACATCTGGCGCAGCTTCTTGAGTTCGTGCTGCGCCTTCTCCCGCGCTTCCTTCGAGAGCTTGGTCTTCTTGATCTTCTCTTCGAGCTCGGCAAGTTCGTCCTTGCCTTCGTCGTCGCCCAGTTCCTTCTGGATCGCCTTCATCTGCTCGTTGAGATAGTACTCGCGCTGCGTCTTCTCCATTTGACGCTTCACGCGCGTGCGGATGCGCTTCTCGACCTGCAAGACCGAGATTTCGCTCTCCATCAGGCCGAGCACCTTCTCGAGCCGCTGCGTCACCGACGGCGTCTCAAGGATGGCCTGCTTGTCCGGAATCTTGACGGCGAGATGCGAGGCAACCGTGTCGGCGAGCTTCGCGTAGTCGTCGATCTGCTGGACGACGCCGATCACCTCCGGCGACACCTTCTTGTTGAGCTTCACATAGCTCTCGAATTCGGTGACGACGGACCGCGCCATGGCGTCCGCCTCGACGCGCTCGCCCTGATCGTCGGCGAGCACTTCGGCGTCGGCCTCATAGTAGTCGGCACGGTCGGTGTACTGGCGCACCTTGGCGCGCTCGACGCCCTCGACCAGCACCTTCACGGTGCCGTCGGGCAGCTTGAGCAATTGCAGGACGCTGGCGAGCGTACCGATCTCGTAGATCGAGTCCGTCGACGGATCGTCGTCCGACGCGTTCTTCTGAGTCGCCAGCAGGATATAGGTATCGGACCGCATCACCTCTTCGAGCGCCTTGATCGACTTTTCACGGCCGACGAAGAGCGGAACGATCATGTGCGGAAAGACCACGATGTCGCGCAGCGGCAGAACCGGATAGGCCCGATTTTCGCCGGGCTGCAGCGGAGTGCGTGGTTTTGCAGTGGTCATAACCCCAGTTCCTTATGTTGTGCCCCACATCTCCGGCCCGCCTTGGGCACCGTCGATATGTGCATCGGGATGGACAAGATGATGGCCGGAAATCCAGCCCCCTTGCCCAGAATCACGCCCGGAATCGCACGGACTTGGTACGCTAGTACGTTTCGGGCGCCACACGTAGTTAGGGGTGCCAT
>JBQCFU010000086.1:0-5925 GCA_051958775.1 Pseudolabrys sp. | reverse complement strand
GATAGTGATCAGCCACACCCGAGTCGGACGCGATATTATCGCTTCTGGCAGTGATCGCGCGGCTGCACGTATTGCTGGCGTTCCAGTTGAGGGGCTTGTGATCGGCGCTTTTGCCTTTTCCGGAGCTTGCGCGGCCCTCGCCGGCGCGCTGTTGAGTTACAGTCTTGCCTCAGCCTCTCCCACAGGATTGTCGGATGTCCTCGTTCCAGCGCTGACCGGCGTTATCATCGGTGGGGTTTCGCTTTCTGGCGGGACAGGTCGCCCGCTGGGCATCGCATGCGGCGTGCTTGTGCTGTCAGTCCTGCGGTCCGGTTTCAATGCTATAGGCGCGGAGCCGTGGATTAGCGAAGTTGCGACAGGCTCCATCCTGCTGATTGTCTCAGCGCTCGACGCACCCAGTTTGTTGAGACGATGGTGGCGATCCAAGGCTGCATCGGCCTAGGTTGGGTAGCGTACCACTTTGAGCGACCCAGACTATCTCTTGTTAGAGGGTTTCATTGACCGCAACGAGAATTTTTCTTTCTAAGATCTGCTGTTCCGAAAATTACTCGGAGTAGAAGACCACTTTTTAGGGGGCAGACCAATCTACGGACGTCTTCGCCTGGGGTCCAATTTGACGATGAGCAGGCTAGGGACGCGCTGTAAATCCCGCGTGATGGATCGACTATTTGCCCCGTGAATAATCCGGCTCCGCTTTCTTATTGGACCGGTGCCCGCCCGATGCTGCTTCGTGACGCAGCAAAAAATGGCGTCGTGGCGGCAGATGGATTGGGCAATTCCAAAGCTGGGTGTGCTCGGAGGAATGGGGCCGGCGGCGACCGTCGATTTCCTGCGCAAGCTGGTGGCGGAAACGCCGGCCAGTACTGATCAGGAGCACGTTCCGACGGTTGTTTATTCGGCTCCCTATACGCCGGATCGCACGGCCAGCATTCTTGGGCAGGGACCATCTCCGCTCCCGGTGATGTTGAACGGGATGCGGCTTCTCGAACAACTGGGCGCGTCTTGCGTCGCCATCCCGTGCAACACGGCTCACTATTGGTATTCCGAATTGATGGAATCGTCGGCGATCCCGATCTTGCACATCGCGGATGCTGCCTGCGACCATGCCGCTCAAAAGGTCTCCGTCGGGGGGTGCATTGGGATTCTGGCCACAGCCGGTACTTTGGTATCGGGGGTCTATCAGCGCCGGATTGAATCCCGTGGCTACCAGTGTCTGAATCCCGAGCAGCGGGATCTCGACGAGCTGATCATGCCGGCCATCTATCAGGTCAAGGCAGGCAATATCGCCGCGGCGACGCCGTTGCTGGAGCAGGCGAAACGCCGTCTTGTCGAGCGCGGCGCGGGGCAGGTCATCATGGCCTGCACCGAGATTCCGCTCGCGCTGGAAATCGGTGAAACCGAGGAGTTTCTGATCGACGCAACCCAGGCGCTGGCTCGCAACTGTGTAAACTGGTGGCTCGGTCTTCGGAAGAATTCTTTGCCGCTCGGAAAAGAAGAAGTTTTGACGCAGTAAGCCGTTGTCGCTACAGCGCTTGCGGCCATGGAAGCGAGCTTGATGGAACATACGTTTGTCGATTTGGACCGGTTGACCGAGCGCCAGCGCTACAAGCTGCTGTCGGGCGCGATCATTCCGCGTCCGATTGCCCTGGTCACGACGGTATCCGAAGCCGGAACTCCGAATGCGGCGCCGTTCAGCTTCTTCAACGTACTCTCGTCCGACCCCGGCGTGGTGGCGCTGGGGCTGGAATTGAATCCGGACGGAACGCTCAAGGATACCACCGTTAATATCCAGAACACCGAAGAGTTCACGGTGAATATCGTGTCCGTGCAGATGGCCGAGCAGATGAACATCTGCGCCATTTCCTTCGACCGCGGCGTGAGCGAACTGACCGATGCGGGGCTCACGGCCGTGCCGGGCAAATGCGTTCGCAGCCCCTACATTAAGGAATCTCCGGCATCGTTCGAATGCCGTCGGGTCATTTCGGTCGCGATCAGCAAATCGCGTGAGATCATCCTCGGCCGGATCGTCGGCGCGCATTTCCGGCCGGACGTGGTCGATCTTGAGAACTGCTATATCGACGCGTCGGCGCTGGATCCGATCGCCCGCATCGAAGGATCGAACTACGCCACGGTCCGCGACCGGTTTCGGATGCCGATGCTGTCGCTGGAAGAGGGTCGCTTGCGCAAACTGGCCACCAAAATCGTACCCGAATAGCCCGTCGCGCTTTTCGCCGGATAGGCCGCGCTCCGGCGTATTGCAGCTTTTGCGTGTGCAATCGATTGCTTCGGTTGCCGCCTAAATTCCGCTCCTGCACAAATAAGGCGCATCTTGTGGATGCGCTTGTCGCTGACGCGCGCAGCTCGTCGCCGGCGCAGGCGATTTCCGCGAGAAATGCTCAGCGGCGCCGGAATCATCCCTGTGAAATCGCAGGACTGGGGTCGCGGTTTAGTGCCCGCGGTTGGGCCGATCGCGATTTTTCGATAATTCCCAGGTGCCGAAGACCGCGGCTCAATCACCAGAACTTATAGTGGGATCGTACTTTGCCATTAGACAAGCCTCCGGGGGCGGGAAATAGATCGTCGGCCGGCCTCGAAAAGCCCTGATCGGATCATGGTCGCTGCGCGGGACGGCAAGCGGAATTCCGCTGCGAAATAATAATGCTCGCGAATGTCGGGTGCTCTTTGGAGGAGACAAATGCGGAAGCAAAGAAACCTTTTGGCCGCGGTGTTGCTGGCGGCAGTCACGTTCAGTCTGCCGAGCTGGGCGCAGGCGCCTGAGACGGCAAAGCTGCGGATCAGCACTCTTCCGATCGCGGGCCAGGTCCCGATCTTCGTCGCGCAAAAGCTCGGCTATTTCAAGAAAGCCGGCCTTGAGGTCGACATCCAGTTCTCCGACGGTGGCGCACAGGCCGTGCCGCTGCTCGTGCAGGGCTCGCTGCAGCTTGCGGTGACGCCGATCACTTCACTGGCGCTCGCCAACCAGCAGGGTTTCAATCTTAAGCTGGTGCCGCCCACGCTGGATGAGAAGAAAGTTGCGCCGGGCCAGACGGTTCTGATGGCGCGCGATGATGGCTCGGTGCCGGACATCGCTCATCTCAAGGGCAAGCGGATCGGCGTCAACACGATCAACAGCGTCAACTGGATGTATGCGCGTGCACTCCTGCGGCACGGCGGTCTCGACCCGGCGGCGGCGACGTTCGTGGAAATTCCGTTCCCGTCGATGGTCGATGCGCTAATGCGCGGCAGCGTCGATGCCGTTGTGCTGGTTCAGCCGTTCCATCACATCGCGCTCAGCTCCGGCAAGACGAGGGTGGTCGGATATCCGTTCGTGGCGGTGCAGCCGGGGATGCACATCGCGTCTTATGCGGGAGACGCGAAATGGCTCTCCGCCAATCCGAACACGGTGCAGGCGTTTGTCACCGCGATGCGCGAGGCGACGGATTTCATCGCCAAGAATCCGGAGCAGGCGAAGGACATGATTGCCGAATTCACCAAAGCCAAGCGCGATCTGGTGGAGAAGGTGCCGGTCGACGACTGGTCCAACACGGTTTCGGCCGATGACGTGACCAAAACCCTGGACCTGATGCGGAGCGAAGGGCTGCTGAAGAAGCCGATGCAGGCGGGAAGCTTGATTTATGCACGCTAATATCAAGCCCGCTTCGGTGACGGATATCGAGATCGCCGTCACCGGTGTCAGCAAGGTTTTCGGCGCGCATACGGCGATCCAAGGCGTCAATCTTGAGGTCGAGCGCGGGCGGTTCATCAGCCTGCTGGGACCGTCGGGTTGCGGCAAGTCGACGATTCTGCGGATGGTCGCTGGCCTGATCGCGCCGACCGAAGGAAAGGTATCGTTCAAGGGAAGCGCCGTATCGGAGCCGCCGGCCGGCATCGTGTACGTGTTTCAGCAGTACACGAAGTCGCTGTTCCCTTGGCTCACGGTCATGGGCAACATGCAGTTCGGCGCCAACAGCCCGCATGCGCAACGGCGAGGCAAGGTCGCCGACCGGGCTGAATGCCTGGAGATGCTGCGTATGGTGGGATTGGAGGCGCATGCCGATAAATATCCATGGCAGCTGTCCGGCGGCATGCAACAGCGCGTGGCGATCGCGCGGGCGCTGGTGGCGCGCCCGGAGGTCCTGCTGATGGATGAGCCGTTCAGTGCGCTCGATGCGCTGTCGCGCGAAAGCCTTCAGGATCTGCTGCTGCGGATCTGGAAAGACCTGAAGCTGACGGTCATCTTCGTAACGCACGATATTGCCGAAGCGATCTATCTCTCCGACGAGATTTATGTGTTGGCCCGCGCGCCGTCGTCGATCCTGACAATGGTCAGCGTCGAGATCGATCGGCCGCGCGAGCAGTTTGCCACGCGCGAGCTGCCGCGGTTCCTGTCGCTCCGCAGGTCCCTGTATGACGTCGTGATCGGTGGGCACGCAAACCCATGATGAAATCGATTCAAAAATTCATCCGCGATGGATGGTTGTCCGGCATTGCGCTGCTGGTTGGTCTGCTGGTGCTGTGGGAAGCCAGCGTGCGGCTTGGCTGGGTGGTCTCTCCGACCTGGCCGGCGATCTCCACCGTGTTCCAGACCTTCTGGAGCGAGCTGGTGGGCGGCGTCTATTTCGAGACATTCGGTCCGAGTCTGCAGCGGCTTGCGATCGGCTATGTGATTGCCGCTGTCACGGCAATTTCGTTCGGCATTGCCATGGGCATCTGGCCGCGCGTCTACAAGACGTTCGAGCCGCTGGTCGAGTTGCTGCGCCCGATCCCGAGCCCGGCCTATCTGCCGATGGCCATCATCTTCCTCGGCATCGATGACACGATGAAGATCTTCATGGTGGCATTCGCCTCCTTTTTCCCGATTCTGCTGAACACAGTTACCGGTGTGCGTAGTGTCGACGCGGTTCTGCTTGATACCGGCCGGACCTTCGGGTTGGGCAAAAGCGAAATCACCTGGCGTATCATCATTCCGGCGGCTGCATCCTATATCCTGACCGGGATGCGGATCAGCCTCGCGGTCGCGCTGATTGTGACCGTAATCGCTGAAATGGTGGCCGGTAACAGCGGCATCGGCTTCTATATTCTGAGTGCGCAGCGCTCTTTCCTGATGCCGGAAATGTATGCCGGCGTGGTTGCGCTTGCGCTGGTCGGCTTTGCGCTCAATAAGGGTTTTGTCGCCATCGAGAAACGTCTTCTGTCCTGGAATGAGGGTTGGAATGCCTCCGAGTAACGGCGATACCCGAACTGTCGATTTTGAGCGACACGTCTCCGACGCCGCTCAACTTTTGGGTCTCGCGATTCGTCCGGAGTGGATTCCGGCCATCGCCCAGAATTTCCAGTTGCTGCTGAACGCAGCGAAGGTGAGCGAAATTCCCGGCGCCAACAAGGCCGATCAGATTTCGAGATTTGAGCCATGAGCATGGCGTGGAACGACGCCTGCAGCATCGCTACGGCGGTGCGGGCCGGGGAACTGCGCGCCACTGACGTGATCGAGGCCGCACTCAGCCGGATCGCTAGCGGCGATGCGCAACTGAATGCCTTTACCGAGGTTCTGCCCGCACGCGCGCGCGCTGAAGCCGCGCAGCTCGATCGTGACGTCGCGCAGGGCAAGGCGGTCGGTCCGCTTGCCGGTGTTCCGTGCGCCGTGAAGAACCTGTTCGATATTGCCGGGTTGGGGACATTGGCCGGCGCCAAGATCAACCGGGAGCACGCGCCAGCGGCGCGCGATGCTGCGGTGATCGAGGCGTTGCGAAAGGCCGGGGCGATCCTCGTCGGCGCGCTCAACATGGATGAGTACGCCTACGGCTACACCACGGAAAATACGCACTACGGGCCGACGCGGAATCCCTACGATCTGTCGCGCTCGGCGGGCGGATCGTCGGGTGGTTCAGGCGCTGCGGTTGCGGCCGGTCTGGTACCGGTGTCGCT
>JBQCFU010000085.1:0-2781 GCA_051958775.1 Pseudolabrys sp. | reverse complement strand
ACGATGGCGGCGGCGCGCGCCGCGGGGGCCAGCGTTCATCGCGAGGAACATCAGGGCAAAGGCCACGTCGTCAAGCGCATGTTCGCGGACGTCGAGGCGGACATCTACGTGCTGGTCGATGGCGACGCGACCTACGATGCGCCGAGCGCGCGGCCGATGATCCAGAAGCTGCTGGCCGATCGGCTCGATATGGTGGTCGGCACCCGTGTGCATCGGGAGCAGGAGGCGTACCGGGCCGGCCACGTCACCGGCAACAAGATCCTGACCGGCTTCGTCGCCCAGGTGTTCGGGCAGCGTTTTACCGACATCCTGTCCGGCTATCGGGTGTTCTCGCGGCGCTTCGTCAAATCCTTTCCGGTGCTGTCGGGCGGATTCGAGATCGAAACCGAACTGACCGTGCATGCGCTGGAATTGGGGCTGCCGGTGGGTGAACTCGACACGCCGTATTACGCGCGGCCGGATGGCTCGGAATCCAAGCTCAACACGTGGCGCGATGGCTTCCGCATCCTGTGGATGATCGGCAAGCTCTACCGTTCGGAGCGGCCGCTCGCCTGCTTCGGCATCATCGGCCTGTTGCTGGCGCTGGTGTCGATCGTTCTCGCCGTTCCGATCGCGATTACTTATGTCGAAACCGGACTGGTGCCGCGCTTGCCGACGGCGGTGTTATCGACCGGCTTGATGCTGCTGGCGTTCCTGTTGGTTGCGAGCGGACTGATCCTCGATACGGTGACGCGGGGCCGCCGGGAATTGAAGCTGATGACCTATCTTCTGCACCGTGCGCCGGGCGAGGAACGGCGGCGCGGATAACGACAGGTCGGGGGCGGCATTGCGGGAATTGGTGCGCACGAACGATACGGTGCTGGTCTCGGCGATCGGCGCGCTGCTGACCGCTGCGGATATCCATCATCTGGTGTTCGACCAGAACATGAGCGTGCTGGAAGGCTCGCTCGGTGTGCTGCCGCGCCGTGTGCTGGTGGCGGACGACGATCTCGCGGCGGCGCGGCGCATCCTGCGCGACGCGGGTCTGGTGCACGTATTGCGCGCCGATGCGCGCGCGAGCGCCGGCCTTGCGGTGACGCAGGACGCGGTGCTCGGCGGGCGGCTGACCTTGCGCCAGCCCAAGCGCGGTCATCGTGTTGGTCACGATGCGATCCTGCTGGCGGCTGCGGTGGATGCAGAGCCGGGCCAGCGCGCGGTCGATTTCGGCGCGGGGGTGGGTTCGGCCGGGCTCGCTTTGGCGCGGCGTGTTGACGGCGTGACGGTAACGCTGGCGGAAATCGACGAGGCGCTGTGCGAACTTGCCGCCGACAACGTCGCTCTCAACGGATTTCAGGAGCGGGTGCGGGTGGTGCACGCCGACGTCACCGACCCGGCCGCGCTGGCGCATGAGGGGCTCATCCCGGGCAGCGTCGACCATGTGCTGATGAACCCTCCGTTCAACGATCCGGCGCGGCAGCAATCCTCGCCGGATGCATTGCGCCGGCTCGCCCATGTGGCGCCGGATGATCTGCTGCCGCAGTGGGTCGAGGCGGCGCGCGACCTGCTGCGTCGGGATGGCTGCCTGACCATGATCTGGCGTGCAGAGGAGGAAGAGGTGCTGGCGGCGCTGCGGGATTTTCCGTCGGTCGCCCTCATTCCGATAGTACCGATGCCGGGCAAGCCGCCGATCCGGCTGATCGCGCGGGCGCAGCGTGGAACGGGTCGGCTGCAACAGCGATGCCGGCCGCTGCTGCTCAATTCGGAGGCAGGTACGCCGTCAGCCGCCGCGGAAGCGATCCTGCGTGCGGGGGAGCCTTTGATGTTCGTCGCGGAGTCCGGAGTTGCCTAGCGGCGGCGCAGGCGCCAGCGGCCGAGTTTGCTCTGGAACGTCTGCCAGTATTGCTGGCGAAAACCGGACAGGCCGATGATCGCACTCAGCGTCACGAACAAAGCCGCCAGCTTGAGGTCCATGGTCTGGTCCTTGGAGTCTTAATCCTGGGAGATTTGCCCCTCGGGTCGCTTCGACCGACCAAGGCATCATCTTCCGCGGCTCACCATCATGGTCTCCGATGGATCGGACAACTCACGTGAGCGTGAATCCGGTCACAGCCTCGCGAGCTTGCCGATGGCGTGTTCCCTGCACAGCTTGGCGGCGGCGAGAAGGTCGTTTATCCAAGGATGAATATGATGATGCAACCTGCGGTGAGGCCCCGTGCGTGACATTTTGAAGAACCTGATCCCGGCGCGATGGCGCCGCGATGGTGCCGTGGTGCCGGTCGTGCGCCTGCAAGGGGTGATCGGCTTTGCCACGCCGTTGCGGCCGGGCATGACACTCGCCTCGGTCTCGCGCTCGCTTGACCGTGCTTTTGCGGTGAAGGGCGCCAAGGCGGTGGCGCTGTCGATCAATTCACCCGGCGGTTCGCCGGCGCAATCGCATCTGATCTGCCGCCGGATCCGCCAGCTTGCGGCGGAGAAAAATCTTCCGGTCATCGCCTTTATCGAGGATGTGGCGGCTTCCGGCGGTTACATGATTGCCTGCGCCGCCGACGAGATCATCGGCGATACCTATTCGATTGCCGGATCGATCGGCGTGGTCGGTGGTTCGTTCGGCTTCCACAAGCTGATCGAGAAGATCGGTGTCGAGCGCCGCCTTTATACGTCGGGCGAGCACAAGGCGATGCTCGATCCGTTCCTGCCGGAGAAGCCGGACGACGTGACGCGGCTGAAGGCGATCCAGCACGAAATTCACGAAAGCTTTATCGAGCTTGTGAAGTCGCGCCGTGGCAGCAAGCTCGATAGCCG
>JBQCFU010000084.1:0-3341 GCA_051958775.1 Pseudolabrys sp. | reverse complement strand
TTGTTCGGCAGGGGATGGTCGGCCGTGACGGCGGCCGTGTTGGCGCTTTCTCCCATTGCAGTGGCTTTCCTTCCTTATCTGCGCGACTATGCGAAAGCCCCCTTCATTTGCTGGGCTGTGGCCCTGATCCTGATTGCCGTGCGAAGCCGGACGACGGCACATTTCGTATTGGCGGCGCTGCTCGCGGGCGCGACGATCGGCTTCGGGATCGGGTTTCGTGCGGACATCGTTGTTGTGCTTCCCCTTGCGCTTCTCGCGGCTGTGGTGGGGCCGGACGGACCGCGTGTCGGCGCGCTCGCCCGCCTTGCCGCCGTCGCTGCGGTGGTTGCCGGCTTTGCGTTACCGGCGTTTGCGATTCTCAGTCAGGCGCGCGGAGGGGGGCTGGGCGCGATGGCGCTCGAAGGCGCATCGCAGCCCTTTCTTTCCTATCTCGCGATCAGACCGGCGCCTTACGATATTGGCGACCGCTATTCCGATGAGTTGACCATTAGCGGAATCGCGGCGGATATCCGGTCAACGCATCCCGAGGGTTACGACGCGCGCGAACTCACGAACCCGCCTTTCGCGTCCCAGGCGCTCGTTCAATCGAGCCTTTATTTTCTCGACCGTTATGCGCTCAATTTTCCGGCCGACCTTGTCACGAAGGCGATGAAGTCCGCCTACGTTTTGTCCGATGTTTATTCCGTTACGCGCGGCCAGCGGAAACGGATGGATCCGGCTGACATCGCCAGGATAACGGGAAAGCGGGCCGACAAGATCTATCCGTATTTCGGCGCCACGCCCGTTCATGTGATCGCGATACTCGGACTGATCATCCTGCTGGCGACCATCTATGTGCAATCGGTGGGCCTGTTCTACGTCGTTCTCGTCACACTCGGAGTATTGACCGGCTATCCGAGCCTCCAGTTTTCGTTGCGGCATTTTTTCTATCTGGAGTTTGTCTTTTGGGCAGGTGTCGGCGGAATATTCGTGTTGCCTCTACTCATGCGCCAGGAGCGTCGCCGAAAGCTGATTGGCTTCGGGTACACGGCAGTCGTCCTGACAGCGATAGGCGCCGCCATTTATGTGTCGCTGTTCGTCTGGCAGCGGCACCGGCTCACGACGGGGATATCGGCGTTGCTTGCCCGGGCCGGCGAGCCCATCGTTCCGGCCGATACTCTCCAGGCAGATGGTCAGATGCTGCTTGCCGTCGCTGTGCCCGATCGCTTCAAGACGCTCATTTCGTCCGAGCCGGACAGCATGAGCCTCGTTGAAAAGACCCTTGGTGGCGACGATAACCGGGCGGGGGCGGAGCGATATCGGGTCCGGGTCGGCGGGCCGGCCTGCAACGCGGAGGTTGTGAACGTCACTCTCGCCTACAGGAAGGGTCGCTTTGCCTGGCAACCGCTGGACCGAACGCTTTCGGTTCATCTCGTCAGCAAGGATAAGCCCGCAACCCTGATTGCAAGCGGCTTTTATCGCCCCACGCAATTCTTCGAGGGTTTCAAGGTTCCTCAATCCGAGGCCCCGTGCATCCTCGGTATCGAGCGTATCGAAGGCCCTTCTTCGCTGCCTTCGCTGTTTACCGCTGTGTTGCCGCCGGATTGGCAGGGCAAGCGGCTTGCCATTGGCTTTGGCAGCCTTGACGGGGTGGTTGAATAAGCCGCTGTGTTACTGCAATAAGACCGGCGAAATCGGCCGGACCGGGGAAAACCTTCCCGCCATGGCCTCTGGGGTTGGCATTGACCGCGGATATGAATTGTTGAGCGTACGGGGTTCAGTCGTTGATGAAGTCGTCCAACATAGCCCACAGGTGCGCGCTCGAGGACAAGCTCGATGCATTCATCCAGCGGCTCGATATGGAGCGGCTGGTGTCGGTCGGCGCAACCCAGGGCCAAATGTCCCGGGAAGCGTGCGCCACGCTTCTTGAGACCTATCTGTCCGAAGCCGCCATCGGCTTGCGGCTGATCGAACCCCTCCTGCAACAGCGGTTGCGGATACGGGAGATCGGTTCGGGAGTCGGGCTTCTCACGGCGTTTCTGACGTCGGAAGGCTACAACATCCTGGGAATTGAGCCGGGTCCGGCAGGTGGGTTTGGCTTCATGCCAGCATTGATGGAGGCGATCGGATCCCAACTCCCGGAGTCCGAGCGCCCAACCCTCCTGCCGCTCGGCGCCGAAGATCTGACGGTACAGAACCAGGGGATGTTCGACCTCATATTCTCCGTGAATGTCCTGGAGCATATCATGCCGCTGCCGGCGGCGGTTTCGGCCATGGCGGCGGTGCTCGCTCCCAGGGGGAAAATGCGTCATCTCTGTGCGAATTACAATTTCCCCTATGAGCCGCATCTCGGAATCCCGCTGGTGCCGATGCTTCCGGGCCTAACCCGCTACGTGCTTCCACGTGCGGTCAAGCAGAACGAGCGCATATGGTCGACCTTGAATTTTATCACGGCCACGCGCATCAGGCGCCTCGCGGTTGCGAACGATCTCGCTGTCGAACTTCAGCCCGGCGTCATGTCGATGTTCCTGGACCGCCTGCAGGGCGATCAGGTTTTCGCCGAGCGTCATCGCGGAGTTATCGGCTGGCTGCGGCAGTCTTCGGCGTTTGCGAAGGTGGCCCGCGGCATCTTCGAGCGCGTTCCGCGGTGGCTTGCATCGCCCATGATCATTTCAATGCAGCATGACAGGGCATAAGGATCGCAGTGTCGACATGTCGTATCGCAGTGCGCCGGGAGCTCTTGTCAGAGCATGCGGATTGGGTAGAGGGCGTTTGCAATGAGTGATTTTCATATGCAGAAATGCGAGATCGTTACGGTCACCGGCGGGCTCGGCTTCATCGGAAAGCACTTCGTCCGGCGCTGCCTTGATACCGGCTGCTTCGTGCGAAACATTGATAAGGTCAGCTATGCGGCTGATCTTCGCGCCAAGCGCGAGTTTGACGATCATCCCAACTATCGCCTTTTTGAAACCGATATCGCGCACCTGGAATATCTGCCGGAATCCGACGTCGTCGTGAATTTTGCGGCCGAGAGCCACGTCGACAATGCGATCACCTCCAACCGGAAGTTCTGCGAGACCAACGTGATGGGAGCGCAAAACCTTCTCGAGCTGGTTCGCCTGAAGCAAGAGCAGGAGCGTCCGCTCTTCATTCATATTTCGACCGACGAGGTTTATGGCGACATAGTCGACGGGAAGCATGACGAGAATGACTTGCTGGTTCCCTCCAATCCCTATTCGGCCAGCAAGGCCGCGGCCGACATGCTGGTGAAGAGTTGGGGACGGACTTACGGAATCAAATGGCAGATTTTGCGTCCGTCCAACAACTACGGAGAGCACCAGTATCCCGAGAAGCTCATTCCC
>JBQCFU010000083.1:0-2565 GCA_051958775.1 Pseudolabrys sp. | reverse complement strand
GAAAGCCTCGTTTTCCGGATTCTTCATGTCCGGCGCCCAGTTCGCACCGCCGAAGAAGCCGAGCGCCGCGTCCTGCTGCGCCGGCAGCGTCGACTCGTCGACCGTGAAGGCCGACAGGAACGCGATCTTGTCGGCGAGTCCGGCCTGGCGGAACTGCTTGACGAAGTTCACGCCCATGCCGCCCGGCAGAAAGACGAAGATGGCATTGGGCTGCGCCGCGGCGATCTTGGTGAGCTCGGCCGAGTAGTCGAGCTGGCCGAGCGGCACGTACACCTCGTCGGCGATCTCGCCCTTGTAGTAGCGCTTGAAGCCGGCCATCGCGTCCTTGCCGGCTTGGTAGTTCGGCGCCATCAGGAAGACCTTCTTCATCCCCTTGTCCTGCGCGTACTTGCCCATCACCTCGTGGTTCTGGTCGTTCTGGTACGAGGTGACGAAGAAATTGGCGTTGCAATCCTTGCCGGCGAAGGTCGATGTGCCGGCGTTCGGCGAGATCAGGATCGTGCCGCTCTCGGTCACTGGCTTCATCATGGCGACCAGGATGTTGGAGAAGATCGGGCCGACGACGAAATCGACCTTGTCGCGATCGACCAGCGCCTTAGCCTTGGTCACAGCGACGTCGGGCTTCAGTTCGTCATCCTGCACGATCACTTCGGTCTCGCGGCCACCGAGCTTGCCGCCGAGTTGCTTCACCCCGAGCTGGAAGCCGTTGCGCGCCTGCTGGCCGAGCACGGCCGGCGGACCGGACAGCGTGACCAGCACGCCGACCTTCAATTTGTCCTGTGACGCTCCTTGCGCCACCGCGCCGGATGTCGCCGCGGCGATGCCGCAGAACGCGACTGCCGTCGCGATAAATACTGTCGAAAGCCCCTTCATGGTCTGTTCCCCTCCTCTGGCGTTGACCGTGCGCCGCCGCTGCAAGTCCGTCCCAAGATGCGCCCAACTGGCGTCTCCTGACCGGCCTTTGTCAAACGGCCGCCGTGGGGTTACTTTAGGTTTAAAGTAAAGGTGCTGTGAAGCCTCTTTTTAGGCCAAGGAGCGGCGCGACATTTACGTTGACGTGAAAAAAGCCGTGGCCGCAGTGCCGCACCGGCGCATCATCATGCGGCATTCGTGATTGAATGACGGGACGTAACGAGGAAGCGCGAGGGAGCGTAAGTGCGATGCAGCCAATGAACGCGGGCGTCACCAAGGCCAATACCGGCCTCGACGGGATCGTCTGGAATATTCTCGGCCAGACCTATGTGCCGAAGCAGCTCAGCGAAGCGTCGTTTGCCTGGCACGCGACCTTCCCGCCCGGCACCTTCGTGCCGCCGCACATCCACCCGACCCAGGACGAGTTCATCTACATGCTGGAAGGCAAGATGGACGCGGTGATCGACGGCAAGGAATTCATCGCCACCGCCGGCGACGTCATCAAGATGCCGATGAACATTCCGCACGGCCTGTTCAACAAGTCGGATCAGGTGATCAAGTGCTTCTTCTGGGTGACTCCGACCCGCAAGCTCTATGACCTGTTCTGGGCGATCCACTCCATGAAGGAGCAGAATCCGCCGGACGTGGTCGCGCTGTCGGCCAAGCACGAAGTCATGTTCCTGCCGCCGCCGGAATAAGCGGCGCGGACAGATCAAAATCCAAATTTCTCGACGTCATGCCCGCGGTTGTCGCGGGCATCCACGTCTTTAGTGCGAGTAAGAAAGCAAGTCGTGGATGCCCGGACCGAGTCCGGGCATGACGACGGTTAGAATCTTCCTACTCTCTCAAATCGTCTGATTGTACGCGCCGACTTCCGGATGGGTGCGCAGCACGCCGTCGACCGCCTTGAACATGTCGCGCATGCGCTGCTCCGACACCGGGCTTTCGACCACCACCACCAGTTCCGGCTTGTTGGACGAAGCGCGCACCAGACCCCAGCTTCCGTCCTCGACGGTGACGCGCACGCCGTTGACGGTGACGAGATCGCGGATCGCCTGACCGGCGACCTTTTCGCCCTTCGCCTTTGCTTCCTCGAAGTGCTTGGTCACCTGCTCGACGATGCCATATTTCTTCTCGTCGTCGCAGTGCGGCGACATGGTCGGCGAGCCCCAGGTCTTCGGTAGCGCGTCCTTGAGGTCGGCCATGCTCTTCCCGGGATTGCGATCGAGCATGTCGCAGACCGCGAGCGCGAAGATCAGCCCGTCGTCATAGCCGCGGCCGAGCGGCTTGTTGAAGAAGAAGTGCCCGGACTTTTCGAAGCCCGCCATGGCGCCGATCTCGTTGACGCGACGCTTCATGTAGGAGTGACCGGTCTTCCAGTAATCGACCTTGGCGCCGTTCTTCTGCAGCATCGGATCGGTCATGAAGAGCCCCGTCGACTTCACGTCGGCAACGAAGGTCGCGCCGGGATGCTGCGCGGAGATATCGCGCGCCAGCATCACGCCCACCTTGTCGGCGAAGATTTCCTCGCCCTCGTTGTCGACCACGCCGCAGCGGTCGCCGTCGCCGTCGAAGCCGAGGCCCACATCGGCCTTGTGCTCGAGCACAGCGTCACGCATGGCGTGCAGCATCTTCATGTCTTCGGTGTTGGGA
>JBQCFU010000082.1:0-6228 GCA_051958775.1 Pseudolabrys sp. | reverse complement strand
CCAGAACGCCGGTCAGCGCCATGGTGGCGAAGAACACGCCGAGCGTGATGGCGCGATGCCGCAGCACGATCTCCAGCGTGCGGGCATAGAAATCGTGGATTGCGTCGAAGCCGCGCTCGATGATGCGGTAGAGACGGCCATGGTTTCCGGTTTCTTGGCGCATGAAACGGGAGCACATCATCGGTGCGAGCGTCAGCGACACGAAGGCCGACACGGCGATGGCGGCGGTTACGGTCAGGGCGAATTCGCGGAACAGGCGCCCGATGATGCCGCCCATCAGTAGCAGCGGGATGAACACGGCGATCAGCGAGGCGCTGATCGAAATGACGGTGAAGCCGATCTCGCCGGAGCCCTTGATGGCGGCGGCAAGCGGCGTCGCGCCGTTCTCGACGTGACGATGGATGTTCTCGACCACGACGATGGCGTCGTCGACGACGAAGCCGACCGCGAGGGTCAGCGCCATCAGCGACAGATTATCGAGCGAGAAGCCCATCAGATACATCAGCGCCGCCGAGCCGGCGAGCGCGAGTGGCACGGTGACGCTCGGGATCACCGTCGTCCAGAAGCTGCGCAGGAATAGCAGGATGACCAGAACGACGAGCCCAATGGTCAGCGCCAGGGTGAATTCCACGTCGGCGACCGAGGCGCGGATCGTCACGGTCTTGTCGAGCATGGTCTGGACGTGGATGGCCGGCGGGATGCGCGACGTGAGCTGCGGCAACTGCGCCTTGATCTGGTCGACGGTGTCGATCACGTTGGCGCCCGGCTGCTTGAAGACGGCGACGATGATGCCGGGCTTGTTGTTCTGATAGGCGGCGACGGTGTTGTCCACCGGCGCGAGCACGGCAGTGCCGATGTCGCGGACGCGGATCGGGGCACCGTTGCGGTACGCAATCACCACGTCCTGGAACTTGTCGGCGGTGGTGATCTGGTCGTTGGTGGCGATGGTGAAGCTCACCTTCGGCGTGTTGATGGTGCCCTTGGCGATGTTGGTGGTCGCGCTGACCAGCGAATTGCGGACCTCCTCCAGGGTGATGCCGCTCGACGCGAGTTTCGCCGGATCGACGTCGATGCGGATCGACTGCGTGCGGTCGCCGAAGATTGTCACCTGCGCGACGCCGGATACCTGCGAGATCTGCTGCGCCAGGAACAGGTCGGCATATTCGTTGACGGTGGTGAGCGGCAGCGTGTCGGAATTCAGAGCCAGCAGCAGGATCGGCGAGTCGGCCGGATTCACCTTTCTGTAGCTCGGCGGTGCGGTCATGGACTGCGGCAGGGTCTTGCCGGCCGCGGTGATGGCCGCCTGCACGTCCTGTCCGGCGGAATCGATGTTCCGGTTGAGTTCGAACTGGATGACGATGGTGGTGGCGCCGAGCGCACTGGTCGATGTGAGCTGGGTGATGCCGGGAATTTGCGCGAACTGCCGCTCCAGCGGCGCCGCGACCGACGACGCCATCGTCTCGGCGCTCGCGCCCTGCCAGGTCGCCGTCACTTGAATGGTCGGGAAGTCGACCTGCGGCAGGGGCGCGATCGGCAGAAACGGAAACGCGACCATGCCGACAAACGCCACCGCCGCCATCAGCAGCGTGGTGGCGACCGGACGGCGGATGAAGGGCTCGGAGAGGGTCATGATGCTGCGCCCGACTGCGGCGCCTTGACGGTCACGGCGCGGTTGCGTTGCAGCTTGAAGAAGCCGTCGGTGACGATCTGTTCGCCGGGCTTGAGGCCGGTATCGATCACGGTGATGTTTCCGGTCATCGGCCCGAGCGAGACGGAGCGGTCCTCCGCTGTGTTGTCGGGGGTGATGACCCAGACATAGACGCCGTGCGGACCGCGCTGGATCGCAGTGTTGGGAATGGCAACAACGCCGGTTCGGGTGGAGAGGAGAATCCGCGCATTGACGAACTCGCCCGGCCACAGCACGTCATCGGTGTTGGGGAACATCGCCTTCAGGCGGATCGTTGCAGTGCTCTGGTCGATGATGTTGTCGACCAGCAGCAGCGTCCCCTTGGACAGTTGCCGGCGGTTGTCGCGATCGAAGGCAAGCACCTCGACCGGCCCGCGCTGCATTGCCGCGCGTACCGTATCCAGGAACTGCGCGGGCAGGGTGAACATCACCGCTGCCGGCTGAGTCTGGGTGACGATGGCGAGCGGAGTCTGATCGCCGGTATGAATAATGTTTCCGGGATCGACCTGCCGGACGCCGATACGCCCCGCGACCGGTGCGCGGATCGTGGTGTAGTCGAGCTGCGTCTGCGCGCTTTCGATCGCCGCGGTGTCAGCGGCGATCTGCGCACGGGTCTGATCGACCTTCGCCTGCTGCTGATCGACGTTCTGCTGCGACTCGAAGCTTTTCTGCGCCAGCGTCTTGAAGCGCTCGAGGTCTTTCTGCGCGGCGATCAGGTTGGCGTCGTCCTGCGCTTTCTTTGCGGTGGCCTGATCGAGCGAGGCCTGGAACAGCCGCGGATCGATTTTCGCGAGAACCTGACCGGCTTCCACATGCTGTCCTTCCTCGAACAGCACGTCCTGCAGCTTGCCGTCGACCTGGGAATGGATCGCCACGGTGCGCGAGGCCTGCACGCTGCCAAGACCGTCGGCGAAGATGGGTACGTCCGAGGCTTGCGTCGTCATCGCCTCGACCTCGAGCGGAGCCGGCGGCGGCGCAGCGTTGGCATCCACGGCGCCACGCCGCGCGAAGTAAGTGCCAAGGCCGGCGACTGCCAGCACCAGCACGACGCTGGCGACGATCTTGAGGCGGGTCGGAGTACC
The DNA here is from genome assembly GCA_051958775.1 of Pseudolabrys sp. Lineage (GTDB taxonomy): Bacteria > Pseudomonadota > Alphaproteobacteria > Rhizobiales > Xanthobacteraceae > Pseudolabrys. Next base: position 3,459 of record JBQCFU010000082.1, on the reverse strand, counting down.
CGAATGAGGCGTCTTCGAATGGGACATGGCGGTCCGATGCTCGACTTTGCGGACATGGCCTTGTCGGCCGGCGGCGGGCCGCTGGCCGGACAGGGAGAGTGTGCCACCGTTTTCCGCTGCGACGCCTTGTCGCGGCATTTCTATTTTATGAAATCGCCTTAATGTTCCGGGACTTGCTGCATCGCCATACGTTTAGCTTGACGCCGGTCCGGCATGTGCCTAATTTCCCGCGCAATGATCAATCTAGAGAACGTCATGTCTCGCAATATTATTACCGTATCGGTAAGCGCCAGGGTGCTGCAGGGGGTCTGAAGGACCCTGCCTGAAGCATCCGGCGTACAGGGCCCCCGACGGGCCTTTTTTATTGGCGAAACAACGGCCTAACGGCGAAAGAGTGTGGAAGGACAGAGCGATGTCACGGGAAATGACCGGCGCGGCAATGGTGATCGCGGCGATGGCCGATCAGGGGGTCGAGCATCTGTTCGGCTATCCGGGCGGTGCGGTGCTGCCGATCTATGACGCCATTTTCCAGCAGCAGCAGGTCCAGCACATCCTCGTCCGCCACGAGCAGGGTGCGGTGCACGCGGCGGAGGGCTATGCGCGCTCCACCGGCAAGGTCGGCTGCGTGCTCGTCACCTCCGGCCCCGGCGCCACCAATGCCGTGACCGGCCTCACCGACGCGCTGTGCGACTCGATCCCGCTGGTGGTCATCACCGGCCAGGTGCCGACGCATCTGATCGGCAACGACGCGTTCCAGGAGTGCGACACGGTCGGCATCACCCGGCCCTGCACCAAGTACAATTATCTGGTGAAGTCGGTCGACGACCTGCCGCGCATCCTGCACGAGGCGTTCCACATCGCCGCGAGCGGGCGGCCCGGTCCGGTGGTGGTCGATATCCCGAAGGACGTGCAGTTCGCCAAGGGTCTGTATTCGCGGCCGACTGAGTTCGCGCACAAGGGCTACAAGCCGAAGGTCGACGGCGATCCGGCGCGGATCAAGGCGGCGGTGGAACTGATGGCGCATGCCAAGCGTCCGGTGTTCTACACCGGTGGCGGCGTGATCAATTCCGGACCGGAAGCGACGAAGCTGCTGCGTGAACTGGTCAAGGAGACCGGCTTCCCGATCACCTCGACGCTGATGGGGCTCGGCGCCTATCCGGCGAGCGGGCCGCAGTGGCTCGGCATGCACGGCACCTACGAAGCCAACATGACGATGCACGATTGCGACGTGATGATCTGCATCGGCGCGCGCTTCGACGACCGCATCACCGGCCGGCTCGATGCGTTCGCGCCGCACGCGCGCAAGATCCACGTCGATATCGATGCCTCGTCGATCAACAAGAACGTCAAGGTCGACATTCCGATCGTCGGCGACTGCGCGCATGTGATGCGTGACATGCTCAAGGTCTGGCGCAGCATCGCGTCGAAGCCCGACGAGAAGGCGCGCAAGGAGTGGCAGGGCAAGATCGATCGCTGGCGGTCGCGCAAGTCGCTCGCTTACCGGGCGTCCGACGACATCATCAAGCCGCAATACGCGATCCAGCGGCTCTATGAGCTGACCAAGGACCGCGACACCTACATCACCACGGAAGTGGGGCAGCATCAGATGTGGGCGGCGCAGTTCTATGGCTTCCAGGAGCCGAACCGCTGGATGACTTCCGGCGGCCTCGGCACCATGGGCTACGGTCTGCCGGCCGCGGTCGGCGTGCAGCTCGCGCATCCGAAGTCGCTGGTGATCGACATCGCCGGCGAAGCCTCGGTGCTGATGACCATGCAGGAAATCTCGACGGCGGTGCAGTACCGTCTGCCGATCAAGATCTTCATCCTGAACAACCAGTATATGGGCATGGTGCGCCAATGGCAGGAATTGCTGCACGGCGGCCGCTATTCGGAAAGCTACAGCGCGGCGCTGCCGGACTTCGTCAAGCTCGCCGAGGCGTATCACGCGGTCGGTATCCGCTGTCAGAAACCGGGCGATCTCGACGGCGCGATCAAGGAGATGATCGACGTCAACAAGCCGGTGATCTTCGACTGCGTCGTCGACCAGAAGGAAAACTGCTTCCCGATGATTCCGTCGGGTCGCGCGCACAACGAGATGATCCTCGGCGACGCCGCGGAGAAGCTCGACGAGGCCATCACCGAAGAAGGCAAGATGCTGGTTTAGTTTTTTCCCTCTCCCCTTTTACGGGGAGAGGGTGGCGCGCGACGCGAGCCGGGTGAGGAGCTTGCGAAACCGTTGCCCCTCACCCCAACCCTCTCCCCGCAGGCGGGGAGAGGGAGCGCAGCGAGCAAGCTGAGAGATGCAAGGATCGATTCCGATGAATGCCATGACGTCAACGACCTCCCATTATCCCGCCGCGCCGGTGGCGCAGAAGAACGAGACCCACACTTTGTCGGTGCTGGTCGACAACGAGCCCGGCGTGCTGGCGCGGGTGATCGGTCTGTTCTCCGGCCGCGGCTACAACATCGAGTCGCTCACGGTGTCGGAAACCGAACACCGGAAGCACTTGTCGCTTATTACCATCGTCACCACCGGCACCCCGATGGTGCTCGAGCAGATCAAGAACCAGCTCGACCGGCTGGTGCCGATCCATCGCGTCGTCGACATGACCGCGACCGGCCGCGCCATCGAGCGCGAACTGGCCATGGTCAAGGTGCGCGGCAAGGGCGAGGAGCGGGTCGAGGCGCTGCGGCTGGCGGATGCCTTCCGCGCCCGCGTCATCGACGCCTCGACCGAGAGCTTCGTGTTCGAGATCACCGGCAAGAGCGACAAGATCGAGCAGTTCGTGGCGCTGATGCTGCCGCTCGGCCTGGTCGAGGTGTCCCGGACCGGGATCGCGGCCATCGTCCGCGGCCCGGAAGGCATGTAATCGGGTCGGTAATCGGGGCCAAAACCGCCGGATAACCGCCATTCGCGGGCGGGGCTTGCCCCGTCCCGCGGGGCAACCTAGAAGCAGCGCGGGCGGGAAACGCCGCGAAATTCATTCACGAAAAGCCGCCGACGCGGCGGAGCAAGAGGGCAAGTTCAACCATGCGTGTTTATTACGATCGCGATGCCGACCTGAACCTGATCAAGGGCAAGAAGGTCGCCGTCGTCGGCTACGGCAGCCAGGGCCACGCCCATGCGCTCAACCTGCGCGACTCGGGCGTCAAGGACGTGGTGATCGCGCTGCGCAAGGGCTCGGCCGGCGTGAAGAAGGCCGAAGGCGAGAAGTTCAAGGTGATGGAAGTGGCCGAGGCCGCCAAGTGGGCCGACGTCGTCATGATGCTCACCCCGGACGAGCTGCAGGGCGACATCTACCGCGATCATCTGCACGCCAACCTGAAGAACGGCGCGGCGCTCTCGTTCGCGCACGGTCTCAACGTGCACTTCAACCGGACCGAGCCGCGCGCCGATCTCGCCGTGCTGATGGTCGCGCCGACGGGCCCGGGCCACACCGTGCGCGGCGACTATCAGCG
>JBQCFU010000081.1:0-2646 GCA_051958775.1 Pseudolabrys sp. | reverse complement strand
GGCGAGAAAGTTCGTCGCGTGCATCGCCATTATTATGCGCCGATGCTCACCGGATACGGCCTGATCGTATTCGAAGGCGTCGACGGCTGAACGTCAGAACATCGGCGGAGCGCGCCAAGGGCGAATTGGGAGCGAGCGATGGGTATCCGGACCGGCAAGCACTATCTCGAGTCCCTGCGGGACGGCCGTCAGATGTGGATCGACGGCGAGCTGGTGACCGATGTCACCACCGACCGCCGCTTTGCCGGCGCGGCCTATACCATGGCCGAACTCTACGACATGCAGCACCATCACGATTTGATCGAGCGCATGACCTATCAGTCGCCGACCAGCGGCGAGCGCGTCGGCCTGTCGTTCATCCAGCCGAAAAGCATGAACGACCTCGAGCGCCGCCGCGACATGGTGAAGACGTGGATGGATTCGACCTGCGGCATGTTCGGCCGTAGCCCGGATTTCATGAACATCACGCTCACTGGCTTCGCCTGCGCCAAAGAGGCGTTCGGCCAGAAAGAGCAGAAATACGCCGACAATATCTGGAACTACTATCTCTATTGTCGCGAGAACGACATCGCGATGACCCACACGCTGATCAATCCGCAGGTCGACCGCTCCAAGCCGGTCGAGAAGCAGGACAAGGATCTGGCGGCGAAGGTGGTGAAGGAAACCGATGCCGGCATCGTCGTCCATGGCGCGCGCATGGTGTCGACGCTGTGCGCCTATTCGCAAGACCTCTTGGTGATGCCGTCGACTTATCTCGCCAACAGCGAAGAGGCGAAGCCCTATGCTTTCGGTTTCGCCGTGCCGGTGAATGCACCCGGTCTGCGCTTCATCTGCCGCCCGTCGGTGATCCACGGCAATCCCGGTTCGCCGATGGACTACCCGCTGTCGTCGCGGCTCGACGAGACCGATGCCATGGTGATCTTCGACAATGTGCTGATCCCGTGGGAAAAGGTGTTCATCTATCGCGATGCGGAGATGTGCAACGGCCTCTACAACCGCACCGGCGCGATGCCGCAGATCATGCACCAGTTCAGCACCAAGAACCTGGCCAAGGCCGAGTTCATGATGGCGCTGGCGTTCGCGATGGCGCGTTCGACCAAGATCGATGCGCATCTGCATGTACAGGGCATGCTGGCGGAGATGATCCAGTACACCGAGTTCGTGCGTGCCTGTCTGCGCGCCAGCGAGGTCGATGCGGCGCCGAACGCGCAGGGCTTCACCACGCCGGCGGCGATGCCGCTGTGGACCGTGCGGATGATGTTCCCGAAAATGTTCATCCGCATGTGCGAGATCATCCAGATCCTCGGCGCTGGCGGCCTCGTCGCGGTGCCGTCCTATGCGGAACTGACCGGCCCGGTCGGCAAGGATGTCGAAACCTATTTCCAGGCGGCCAATGCCGACTCGCGCTATCGCATCAAGCTGTTCCGTCTTGCGTTCGACGCCGCCGTATCGTCGTTCTCCGGACGGCAGCAGCTTTACGAACGCTACTATTCCGGCGATCCTGTGCGCCTCGCGGGAACGCTCTATGAGATTTATGACAAGAACCCCTATGTGGATCGGATCGCGGAACTGCTCGATGGTCTTGAAGAACGTCGCGACGATCCGGAAAAGCCGTTGCCGTTCCGGCCGGTGCTCTCGGCGGCGGAATAGCCGCTGCATGGTTTCGTTCGGGGTTGTCGCATGGCCGTAAGCGCCGCCGTCTCGCTCGGCGCCGTCGACCTGAAGTCACCGCTGGTCTGCGGGTCGGGCGAGCATTTGATGTATGCGCAGGGCATCCGGCAGGCGCTCGCCGCCGGGGCCGCTGCCGTCGTGTCGAAATCGGTCAATGAGAGCGAGGCGGCGCGCCGCCAGCTCGACCGCACCGACTATGCGCTGCTCGACAGCGAATGGCGTCGTCTGCCGTGGGACTTCAACCCGCCGGCGGATGCGAGCCTGTTTTGCCGCTCCGGCCTCGCGCAGCAATCGTTCGACGAATGGCTGGCGATGATCGCGCCGCTCGATCGCGAGGCGAAAGCGCAGGATGCTTATGTGATCGCCAGCCTGATTCTCGCCGATCTCGACCGCTGCGTCGCCATGGCGAAGCAGATCGAAGTGGCGGTTCTGGGCGTTCTCCAACTGAACATCGGTGCGCCGCACGGCAACGACGCGGCGCCCGGCGCGATCGTGCTGGAGCGCGACAGCGCCCGCGTGCGCACCATCGTCTCGCGGGTGCGCGCGGCGGTGAAAATCCCGCTGTGGATCAAGCTGACCGGCCAGAGCGAAGACGTCGCGGCGCTGACGCTCGCGGCGAAGGAGGCCGGCGCTGACGCGGTGACGGTGATGGGCCGCTTCATCGCCTTCGTGCCCGATATCGAAAGCTTCGCGCCGACGCTCGGCACCAATGCCGCGTTCGGTGGGCCGTGGGCCTTGCCGCTCACCTGCCGCTGGCTGGCGCAATCGCGGCGTGTGGTCGGCAAATCGTTTCCGCTGCTCGGCACCAATGGCGCGCGGACCGGGCTCGACCTCGCCCGCTTCCTGCTGTCGGGTGCGAGCGCGGTGCAGGTGACATCGGCCGTGTTCACCGGCGGGTTCGGTGTTGTCACGCGCATGCGCGACGATTTCGCTTCTTATCTCGAACGCAAGCAGGTGTCCGCGGCGGAACTGATC
>JBQCFU010000080.1:0-5113 GCA_051958775.1 Pseudolabrys sp. | reverse complement strand
TGGTACCGCGAAAACATGTTCGCGGCGCAATCGGCCGGCGACGAGGCGGAAGACAAGCGCTGGTTCGCCATCAAGCCGATGAACTGCCCCGGCCACGTGCTGATCTTCAAGCACGGCCTCAAGAGCTACCGCGAACTGCCGATCCGGCTCGCTGAGTTCGGAATCGTGCACCGTTACGAGCCGTCCGGCGCCATGCACGGGCTGATGCGCGTGCGCGGCTTCACCCAGGACGACGCACATATCTTCTGCACCGAGGACCAACTCGCCGACGAGTGCCTGAAGATCAACGATCTCATCATGTCGACCTATGCCGACTTCGGCTTCGACGGCGAGATGACAGTGAAGCTGTCGACCCGGCCCGAGAAACGCGTCGGCTCCGATGCCGCGTGGGATCATGCGGAATCGGTAATGGCCGATGTGCTCAAGCGCATCGCCGCGTCGAACAATCGCATCAAGACATCGATCAATCCCGGCGAAGGCGCGTTCTACGGACCGAAATTCGAATACGTGTTGCGCGACGCGATCGGCCGCGACTGGCAGTGCGGCACCACGCAGGTCGACTTCAACCTGCCGGAGCGGTTCGGCGCGTTCTACATCGACGCCGACGGCGCGAAGAAGACGCCGGTGAGGTGGCATCGCGCGAGCTGCGGTTCGCTGGAGCGCTTCACCGGCATCCTGCTGGAGCATTACGCCGGGCACATGCCGCTGTGGCTCGCGCCGCAGCAAGCGATGGTCGCGACCATCACCTCCGATGGCGACGACTATGCCAAGGAGGTGCTGGCGGCCGCGCGCGCCGCGGGTCTGCGCGTCGGCATCGACCTGCGCAACGAGAAGATCAACTACAAGGTGCGCGAGCACTCGCTGGCGAAGGTCCCCGCTTTGCTCGTCGTCGGCAAGAAGGAAGCGGCGGAACGCACCGTCTCGATCCGCCGGCTCGGCAAGGAAGGTCAGCAGGTGCTGCCGCTCGATGAAGCGCTCAAGCTGTTGAAGGACGATGCGACGCCGCCCGATGTGAAACGCGTCGAAAAAGCACATACGCACACTGACGCGCTAACGGGTCTGCCGAATTTGCAAGCGTTTGAGGCTCAACTGAGTCAGCTTTTGAAAATTAACGAGATATCACCTTGGCTACATGTGGGCGTGATGTGCATTGATGTCAGGCGCGCTGACACAATTTCAGATTCGCCTGCCGACGGATTGGTCAAGGAAGCTGCGAACAGACTGACGAGCTTGGTACAAGAACGCGAAATGACTGCGCGCATCGGCGAAACTTTTTTTGGTGTAATCGTACCGCAAACAGAGCAATTATCCTCGTTGATCGATTTTGGGGAAAAACTAGCAACAGGGATGAACGGCTCTTACGTGATGGACGGGTTGATCACGCTAACAAAAACCAAGGTTGGAATATCGGTTTCGCTTGGTCATGGGACGATTTCGTCCGATCTTATTAACAAGGCGGTGCTTGCTTGTGAGCACATCAGGGATTCGAAAAGAGTGTCGCTTTTCGAGCCCTGGATGAAAACAGCTTCTTTGGACCATCACCTTCAAAAGAATCCGTCCAGGTCTTCTGGCGCAACACATGCCATCAGCCCCAATCATCGGAGCCTGCCTCCTCCCAGCGGATCATCGGACGACTTTTGAGCTAGACGATTACGAAGCATCACCGCGCCAGCACTTCGATGTCGCCATCGACGCCGGCAACGACCTTGAAGTCGCGCTCGAACACGCGGCCTTCGTTGCGGGCGATGGCGCGGTACTCGCCTTCGGCCAACACCACGCGCGGGAACGCACCGATCGATTCCTTGATCACGTCGCCGCCGGGCGTCAGCACCGACCACGACGTGCTCGGCAGCGCCTCGCCGCCGCGATTACCGACGAGCTTCAAGGTGATCACCGCGGCGCGGTGGTTGACCGTCACATCGGTGAGCTTGTTCGCCTGCACGCGGATGTCCGAGCGCACGGTGGAATTGCCGTCACCGTAATTCGAGACGATGAAGTAGGTGCCTTCAGGCACCACCACGACGTCGCCGGTCATCACCCGCTCCGCCACCGGACGGCGGTCGACGATATCGAACTGGCTGCCTGGGAAAATATCGAAGGTGATCTGCCCGCCGGGGATCACAGTGTCGCCTACCTTGCCGGTGAGCCGCACGCCGCCTGCCGGCAGATCGAACACCTGACGCGTCGGCTCCGCGCCGAGTTGCACGGTCTTCACCGCGCTCGCGAGGCCGAAGCCGACATGAACGATATAAGCGCCGACCGGCAGCACCACCGTCGGGTTCGGCGTGCGTTCTTCCTTGACCAGCCGGAAATTGCCCTTGTCGTCCGGAGTCGCGGCGAAAATCCGCCAGATCAGACCGGATGTGATCGCCGGCGCATCTGCGCCGAAGCGGGCACTGAGCGACAGTGCGCCCTGACCGGCCGGCACCATCGGTTGAGCATAGGGTGCGGCCGGAAACATCGGTCCCGGCGGCGGTGGAAACACGTTCGGCGAGAGCAGCGTCCCACCGGGAGAGCCGGTGGCGCCGCTCGACGGCTGCGCCGAGAGCAGCGACGACGACGGCGGACTTTGCAGTTGCTGGGCGAATGCCGGCTGCGCCGCCAGCAGCAACACCGCCAGCAGCACGACCGGAAGACGGCGCAGCTTCACAAAATGACAGCGCATTGCTCGCATCAGGCGGGGCAAATCAGATCGATTCCAGAGAACGGGGAAACCACCCCGCTTTTTCGAGCTTAATCACGGCAAATTCAAGCCTGCCCTGTCGGCACGTCATATCATCAGGGCTGGCAGGCGCATCCGGCATCGCTACCTCTTGGGCGGCCTGTTTGTCACCACATTGGCCCCATGCTACCCGGCAGATAACGAGGACGGAGAGACGATGCCGACTACGACCGACGCCCAGCACCTTTTGCGCACCCGCCGTTCCGTGAAGCCGATCGAGCTCGCGGCACCGGGGCCCAGCCGGCACGATCTCGACACGCTGCTCACCGTCGCATCGCGCGTGCCCGACCACGGCAAGCTCGCACCGTGGCGCTTCATCGTGTTCGAAGGCGACGCGCGGCAAAAGGCTGGCGACATCTTCGCCGGGATCTTCCGCGAGAATCGTCCGGATGCGACCGAAGACCAGATCGCATTCGAGCGTAACCGCTTCCTGCGCGCGCCGCTCGTCATCGGCGTCGTCAGCCGCGCCGCGCCGCATGCGAAAATTCCGGAATGGGAACAGGTGATGTCGGCCGGCGCCGCGGCGATGAATCTCGTCACCGCTGCGCATGCGCTCGGCTTCGCCGCATCATGGCTGACCGAATGGTACGCGTATGACCGCCGCGTGCTCGACGCGCTGGGACTTGCGCCGCACGAGAAGATCGCCGGCTTCGTGCATATCGGCACGCCGGTAAAGCCGCCGGAGGATCGTCCCCGTCCCGCGCTCGCCGACATCGTCACCCGGTTCTGAGACATCATGTTCTACGATCCCGACAGCAAGGACCGTCCGCTGCGCCACGATCCGTTCAAGGCGATCGTGGTGCCACGGCCGGTCGGCTGGATCAGCTCGCTCGACGCTGAGGGTCGGATCAATCTGGCGCCCTATTCGTTCTTCAACGGCATCGCCAGCCGGCCTCGCCTCGTCATGTTCTCCAGCGAGAGCCGCAAGGATTCGGTCAGCAACATCGAGGCGACGCGCGAATTCGTCTGCAATCTCGCGACCTGGGATCTGCGCGAAGCGGTCAATCAGAGTTCGGGCGACTATGCGCGTGGCATCAACGAGATGGAAAAATCCGGACTGACGCCGGCGCCATCGGTGAAGGTGAAGCCGCCGCGTGTCGCGGAATCGCCCTGTGCGCTGGAATGCAAGCTCGTCCGCGTGATGCAGCTCGAGGACATGGACGGCAAGGCGATCGACAATTTCATGGTGATCGGCCAGGTGGTCGGCATCTATATCGACGACCGTTTCCTGCGCGACGGCATTCTCGACACCGGCGCGATGCATCCCATCGCCCGCTGCGGCTATCGCGGCGATTATGCCAAGGTCGATACGATGTTCGAGATGTTCCGGCCCGAATCGGTGTGATCCGCCCGATTGCGGCCTCGGATTAACATTTGCCGCGGTGCGACAACGCCGCCGGCTCGATACCGTCTTCACCATGCGGGCGTGGAACACTTGAACGCGCCAGTAGTTGGCGGGATCGTGGAACCAGCGAGGTCCTGAAGATGGTGTTCGAGGGGATATTCGGACGCAAAGGCAACGACCGCGCGACTGAGGCAACGACCCAGACGCCGCCGGTGCAGCCTGCGCCGACGCGCCCCTCGATCGGGCTGGCGCTCGGCGGCGGCGCCGCCCGCGGCTTTGCCCATATCGGCGTGATGCGGGCGCTGCGCGCGCATGGCATCGAGCCCGACGTGATCGTCGGCACTTCGATCGGCGCGGTGGTCGGCGGCTGCTATGCCGCCGGACAGTTCGACAATTTCGAGGAATGGGCGCGCGGTCTGAATTTCCGCGGCATGCTCGGCTATTTCGATCTGTCACTGTCGCGCGCCGGACTGATTTCCGGCGCGCAGCTCGCCAGGCGGCTCGAAGCCGCGCTCGGCACCGCGCAAATAGAAGATCTGAAAATCCGGTTCGCGGCGATCGCCACCGAGATCAGCACCGGCCACGAAATCTGGCTGACGCATGGCCGCCTCGTCGATGCGCTGCGCGCGTCCTATGCCCTGCCCGGCATCTTCACGCCGGTGCGGATCGGCGGCCGCTGGCTGGTCGACGGCGCGCTGGTCAATCCGGTGCCAGTGTCGGCGGCGCGCTCGCTCGGCGCGCGGCTGGTGATCGCGGTCAATCTCAATTCGGAAATGTTCGCCCGCGGCGCCACCGTGTCGACGCACGGCTCCGATGACTTCGACGAACAGGCGCATGCGATCGAAACCGAAAGCAACGGCCTGCTCGGCATCTTCGGACACAAGCGCGCGCTGCGGCGCCAGGTTCTCGGCGGCAGTCCGAGCATTCCGACGGTGATGATCGAAGCGTTCAACGTAATGCAGGACCGCATCACCCGCGCGCGGCGCGCCGGCGAGCCGCCCGACGGCACCAACGCGCCGCGCCACAACTCGGTCGGCTGGTGGGAC
>JBQCFU010000079.1:0-6682 GCA_051958775.1 Pseudolabrys sp. | reverse complement strand
TGCCGGGTCGGCGCATTCCCCATCGGCATCGATGCCAATGACTTTGCCGCCATGGCGCAGCAAGCGTCGGACCACGCGCAAGTGCATCGCCTGATGCAGAGCCTGCAGGGCCGCAAACTGATGATCGGCGTCGACCGCGTCGACTATTCAAAGGGGCTCCTGATTCGCTTCCTCACCTTCGACCGGATGCTGACTCATCATCCGAAATTCAAACGGCAGGTCTCTCTGCTGCAGATCGCGGTCCCGTCCCGTTGCAATATCGATAGCTATTGCAACCTGCAGGACCAGTTGGCGCACCAGGTTGGACTCATCAACGGCCGCCATGGCGAAGTGGACTGGGCGCCGATCCGCTATCTCAACAAGGGTTACGGACAGGGAATTCTTGCCGGCTTTTATCGGGCCGCGGCAATCGGCCTTGTCACGCCGTTCCATGACGGCATGAACCTGGTTGCCAAAGAATATGTCGCGGCGCAGGATCCCGGCGATCCGGGCGTGCTGGTACTGTCGGAGTTCGCCGGCGCAGCACGGGAACTCGACGCTGCGGTTCTCGTCAATCCGCACGACATTGACGGCATGGCTGAGAAACTCGCCGGCGCTTTGACCATGTCGCATCCGGAGCGCCGTGAGCGCTGGACCGCATTGATGGCAGCGGTGAGAAAATCCTCGATCCACGCCTGGTTTGCCGATTTCCTGAAGGCGCTCGAGCGCGCAGCCCCCGATACGTCACGTTCCACGGTCACCGACTTCTCGGATACAGGAATTCCGGCGGCATATTAGGCCAGCGAACGGCCGAAGCGAAAAAAGGGCGATCGATGATCGCCCTTTTCGTTTCAATATCCGCCGATGATCGGCAGGATCTCGCCGGTGATGTAACTCGAACAACTGGGCGCCGCCAGAAACACATAGGCCGGCGCAATCTCTTCGGGTTGTGCGGGGCGCTTCATTGGCGTTTGCGAGCCGAATTTGGCGACTGCTTTCGCCGGACGATCGGCCGGATTTAACGGTGTCCATACCGGCCCGGGCGCCACCGCGTTGACGCGGATACCACGATCGACGAGATGCGCCGCCAGCGACCGAACGAAGGCATGGATACCGCCCTTGGTCATCGAGTAGTCCAACAACTCCTTGCTGCCGAGCAAGCCCGTCACAGAGCCAGTCATCACGATGGCGCTCCCCGGTTTCATCTTCGGGACCGCGGCCTTGGCCATGTGAAAATAGCCGTAGAGATTGGTCTTGAGCGTGAGGTCGAACTGCTTTTCGCTCAAGGCTTCAATATCGGCGGCGTGCTCCTGAAACGCAGCGTTGTTGACCAGGATATCCAGGCTGCCGAACGCTTTGATAGTTTCGTGAACGGCTTTGGTGGCAAAGCGCGGGTCGGCAACATCACCGGGTAGCAGAAGACACGAGCGCCCTTCCCGCTCGACGGCCTGCCGAGTGTCTTCAGCATCTGTGTGTTCATCCAGATAGGCCACGACCACATTGGCGCCTTCTCGCGCATACAGAACCGCGATCGCGCGCCCGATTCCGGAATCGGCACCGGTGATCAGAGCGGTCATCCCCTCGAGCTTTCGCGATCCGAGATAGGCCGGCGCTTCAAACATCGGCGCAAGACGAAGCGCACCTTCCCGTCCCGGCTTGCGCAGATGCTGGGCGGGCAGCGGCGGCACGGGATAACGTCGCGCCCCTGCCTGCATCGCGCGCGGCTTCCGTTTGGACTTTCGTTTCGCGGTCCGTGCGTCGGCACGGTCGGTGCGGCGTTGGACGGTTCGCTCCGATTGCGCGGTCGCGGCCGCGCGACGGGATCGCCGGTGTTTCATCGGTGAAAACTCCTGATCCACTTACGAGTTGGTTGAATTTTAAAGGCGAGAATGCCGCACAGGCAGGCCAAGCTGATGCTGTTGGCAACGATGATGATGACGTCGTTTCGCAAGATTCCGTAGACTACCCAGCAACCGATCCCGGCGGAGAGCACAGAGAACATCGTGAACGACAGGTCCGCCGCCCGTCCGGTGCGCCAGCACTTCATGAGTTGAGGGAAGTAGGAAATCGTCGTCAGAACAGCCGCCAATACGCCAACGATTGTCGTCAGCGTCATCGCAAGCAGATCCCGCATACGGATCGGCGGGGAAAACAGGCTCGTGCCATATTCTGTTCCATTCCCAGCTGTGCTTGAGGCATGGCCGTTGAAATGAAATGACAACGCGGCGCGATTACGGAATGTTCCTCAGGCGGGCGGATGCACGAGTTAGTTCGTTCAGCCGCGCGCGGCGCGACGCGCACTGAACAGGCAGATCAGCGGTGCGAACAGAAAGACGCCGAACAGCCAGCGTGCCGCGCCAGCCGTTCCGACAACACCGCCCGGTTCGACCAGTCCGCCAATATTCGCCAGCATGCCGGCAAGCGCCGCTCCGAGCGCCGCGACGAACAGCTGCACCGTCGTGATCGAGGCTCCGGCGAGATCCTGCTCGCCGGGCTGTGCTTCTTTGAGGATGCCGGTGAGCACATGCGGCCACGCCACGCCCACGCCGAAGCCGATGGCCAGCAGCGCCACACACATCACGCCGAGTTCGAGCGTGATGCCGTTACCGCCACGAGGCATCAGAGCCAGCAGGATCGCCATCCCGATAAGCTGGAGCACGGGTCCGGCCATAATGGCGCGCCGGCAGCGCTGTCCGGTCGCGCCGGATGATCCCAGCGATCCGAGCGTCCAGCCGATGCCCATCAGCACGGCAAGATAGCCGGCGGCAAGCGGCGACTGGCCATGCAGCACCTGCAAAAACAGCGGTACGAACACTTCGGTGCTGACGACCGTGACCGACAAGAGCGACATCATCGCATAGAGTGAGGCCAGCATCGTCGAAGGCCGGAACGAGCCTTCGGGCAGCAAACGCTTGGTTGCCCGGAGTTCGGCGGCAACGAGAGCGACCAGCAGGACGGCAGCGACGGCAATGCCGGCGATATTCCAGATCAGTTCAGGCGATGCGCTTCCCGCCGAGATCGCCAGCGACACGGCAACGAGCAACGATAGTTGCAACAGCGCGACCGCCGATTGCTCGTCATGTTCCGGACTGCGGCGCGGCAGAACAATCACCGCCAATATCGTGAACAAAGCGGTGATCGGCGCCAGTGACCAGAACGCGGCACGCCAGACGCCGAGTTCGGCGAATGTCCCGCCGACAGCGGGGCCGATCAGGGTCGCGACACCCCACATCCCCGATATGAGCGCGATCGCGCGTGGCCACAGCGACTGCGGAAACACCACGCGGATCATGGCGTAGGCCAGCGAGAACAGGAAACCGCCGCCGAGCCCCTGCACGAACCGCGCGACGAGCAGGATCGGCATCGACGGTGCGGCAGCGCAACCGAGGGCGCCGAGCGTAAAGATCGCCGCTGCAATCACATAAGCCACTTGCGGCCCGGTGTGCTGGAGCAGCTTTGCCGCGTAGACCGAACCGATGATCGACGCGATGACGAAGATCGTCGTGTTCCAGGCATAGAAATCGAGGCCGCCGATATCCGCCACCACGGACGGCATGATCGTCGTGCCGATATAGACATTGATTGCGTGAAGGCCGACTCCGCCGGCGAGCGTCAGAGCACGCGCACCATTGGTGCCCGACAGCAGATCGCCCCAGCTTGCGGTACCTGTCGCAGCAGCGGCATCCGTCGGAAGCGTCGTCGATGACGAGCGTTGCGGCGGGACGTCGCGCGTATCCATGTCAGCTCCACTTTCAAGCTCATCCGCCCATGGGATTGAGAGCTTGCAAAAGCAAGCCGATCGGCGTCATAGAACCTCAATCATGGTTGAGGTCAAGTGGGCCCTGCATCATGGCGATTGACGTCGAAGCGACGCTCTCGGTCGGTGAAGTCGCACGCCGCAGCGGCGTGGCCATATCCACTATCCATTTCTACGAATCCAAGGGATTGATCTACAGTTGGCGCAATGCCGGCAATCAGCGCCGCTACACCCGCGGCGTTTTGCGGCAGGTTGCGATCATCAAGATCGCGCAGCGCGCCGGCATTCCGCTCGCAACGGTGAAGGCGGCGCTCGCCGAGCTTCCGCGGGGACGCAAACCTTCCGCAAAAGACTGGCGCCGATTGTCGACCGGATGGCGCGACATGCTGAGCGAACGGATCAGTCATCTGGTCCAGCTTCGCGATCAGCTCAATGGCTGCATTGGATGCGGTTGCCTGTCGACGAGCGAGTGCCCGCTTCGCAACCCGGATGATCGTTTGGCTGAAGTCGGTGATGGCGCGGTGCTGCTGACACGGGATACGCCGAGCCGTGAAAAGCGGCTGCGACGCGGCCGTGAGGCCGCCCGACCTGGTTAGGCCGGACGCTGTTCAGCCGGACGCCCTATTCCGGGATCGGCGGCATCAAAGGTCCGCCGGCGAGCCGGCAGGCCTGCTGGCACGACCGGTCGCACAGATTGGTCGACACCAGCGCCGCCACCTGATCGCCGTTGGCCTCGACCCCGCGGTCCAGACCATCCGTGCAATCGATCTGGCACATCTTCCAGCAACTGCCCTCGGCCCAGATCGCCTGTGCCCGCTCGCCCCTCGGGAACGGCAGAGGCCGCAGCCGCTGGGTCCAGGCGTTGGCGGACGTCTGATGCACCGCTGTCCGGTCTCGCCGCAGCGAGTAGTCGGCGCCAGCAGCGGGCAGCGACAGGGCCGCGACCGTCAGCAGGGCCATTACAGCGGTCAGCCATCGGGTCATGGAAAACTCGGGATTCGCCGGTTGGATTGTTTGCGCCACGCTATCAAGCGCTCATCACCCGGCCAATGCCGAGCGGCCGATTTTCCCGGACCGCGACGGTTTGCTATGGTGCAAGTTCCCGATCGATTTCTTCATGTGGAGCCTTCAAATGGCCAGCCAGGATACTGACGTTTCTCAGCAATTTGGAACGGATGGCCTGAAGCCAATGGCCCGGGCCAGCGCCGTCACCCGATTCTTCATGGCGGTCGTCGGGTGGGCCGAACGGCTCAACCTGAAATATGCCATCCATGGCAATCCGCCGGTCTATGACAACGCCACGTTCCCCTGGGCCAAGGAGGTCGAGGCGCAGACGCCGGCAATCCGCCGGGAGTTGGAACGCGTCCTGGAACGCAAGGATGAGCTGCCGGCGTTCCATGAAATCTCGACGGACGTCGCCACCATCACCAATGATCGCGACTGGAAGACCTTTTTCCTGTGCGGCTACGGGCTGAAGGTGCAGAAGAACATCGAGCAGTGCCCGCAGACCTGGCAGGCCATGCAGAAAATCCCCGGCCTGATCACGGCGATGTTCTCGATCCTCGAGCCCGGCAAGCACATTCCCGCCCATCGCGGCCCCTACAACGGGGTGCTGCGGCTGCATCTCGGCCTGATCGTCCCCGGCCCCAAGGACAAGCTGAAAATCCGGGTCGGCAACGAGATCTGCCACTGGGATGAGGGCAAGGCGCTGCTGTTCGACGACGCCTATAACCACGAGGTCTGGAACGACACCGGCAAGCTGCGGGTCGTGCTGTTCGTCGACTTCGTCAAGCCGCTGCGGTTCCCGGCAAACCTGGTCAACTGGATCCTGCTGCACCTCGCGGTGTTCACACCGTTCGTGCAGGAAGGAAGCCTCAATCAGAAAGCCTGGGAAAAGAAATTCTACGACGAAGCCGAGGCATGGCGGAATCGCTGATCCCGCCTCGCCCGTTTTCGTTTCTGCTCAGCCCTTCTCGTCGAGCCGACCGATCTTGCGGATGACCGGGATCATCCGCTGCGCGTCCGCTTCGACGAATTTGGCGAATTCCGGCTGATCGAGATAAGCCGCCGGACTTCCCGCTCTGGCGAAGATCGCCTTGGTTGCGGGATCGTTCATCACCTTGCGCATGGTCTCGCGCAGTTTGCTGATGATCGGCTCCGGCACACCCGGCGGCGCGAACAGGCCGGCCCAGATGTAGGACACGACGGACGGGTAGCCGAGTTCGACGATGGTCGGCACGCCCTCGAGTTCGGGCGTCCGCGTTGTGCCCCAATGCGCCAGGAAGCGCGCCCGGCCGTCGCGCACGAACGGGAAGATCGGCGCCGGTCCCTGGGCGGTGACGTCAACCTGCGACCCGATGAAGGCAGTCAGCGCCGGCCCGCCGCCCCGATAGGGAACGTGCAGCAGCTTGATGTTGGCCGCCTGCTCCAGCATCGCGAACGGCAGATGCGTCGCACCGAAATTACCGGACGACGAGAAGGAAATCTGGCCCGGCCGTTTCTTCGCGTCGGCGATGAAATCCGCGAGCGAGCGATAGGGTGAATCGCTGCGCACATTGAACGTCACCGGGTCGGCGGTGACACGGGCGATCGGCTTCAGTTGCTGGTATTCATAAGCCGGCTTTCGGTCGTAGAGGCGTTCGGATTCCGGCAGGGTCGTCATCGACGACAGCGCCATCAGCAGCGTGTGCCCCTCCGGTTCGGCGCGCGCCACATAGGCGTTGCCGAGCAGGCCCGCAGCGCCGGCCTTGTTGTCGATGATCACCGACTTGCCCAGGATCTCCTGCATCGCCTGAGCGACGGGCCGTGCCGCCGTGTCGGCTGCGCCGCCGGGCGGAAACGCAACGACAATGGTGATGTTGCGCGACGGCCAGCTTTGCGCGCGCGCAACGCCGCCGAGCGTCGAGATGAAGGGCGCCGCGACGGCGCCTTTCAACAAACTACGTC
>JBQCFU010000078.1:0-5308 GCA_051958775.1 Pseudolabrys sp. | reverse complement strand
CCAGCGCCTGCTCGGTTTCAGCGAGACGCGGATCGGGCGCAGCCGGCGCCTGCATCGGCAGGCCGGTGTTGAGCATCAGCACCAGCGCGCTCTCGTCGTTCCAGGTGGTCGAGAACAGACGGCCGTCGACCGGCTTGTGGTCGCCGTCCTGCGTGCTGATAGTCAGCGGCGTGCCGTTCTGCGCCGACGTTGCATCGCTCGTGTCGATGAACAGGGTGTCGAGGCCGCCGGCCTGCACCAGATCATAAAGACCAGCGTAGCCGGTCCAGTCGAGGAACGCCTTGTTGGCGTAAAGTAGCTCGTTCAACCGGTAGACCAGGATGCCGAACGGCAAACGGTCGAGGATCGGCGCTTCCGAGCGCGAGCGCGGCGCTTGTGTCGGCGCGGCAAGCGGCGCGGGCGGTGCCACCGGCGGCGGCGCGCTGTCGTTGTCGATCTTCTGCGGTTGTTTCAGGCCGTCGCCAAGGCGACGCGCGAGTTCACGGAATGCGAGCTTCTCCACCGGCGTCAAAGTCGGCGTCGGCGACGCGCCGGGATTTGCCGGCGCCGCGAACACATCGGCGGGAGCCTCGGCATTGTCTTGTGCATTGTCCTGCGCCTGACCCGGCTGCGCCGGGAAGCGCAGCACATTCGGCGGCGGTTCGGTCGCCTTTGGCGGTTCGGCCGGTGGCAGGATCGACGGCGAGGCCGGCTGCGCGTCGAGCAGTGCGCGCGCGGTGGCGAGCGCATCGAGTCGTTCCACGTCGCGGCAGATGCCGAAGCCGCGATAGCCGCGGAAACGGCGCTCGCGATCGAACATCGGCAAACCGGAGAGTTCGATCGGCATGGTCTCGCTGCTGCCGTCGACTGGCCACGGCACGATCAGGCCGCTGAAGGTTTCGTGCGAGGCGAACGCGCGTGCGACGGAGCCGTCAGGATCGAGCTTGAGCGTCGCAGCAATCTCGTTCCACGGGCGGTGAAGGATTTGCGCGGTCGATTGGCCGATCAGCGCAATGAATTCCTGCGACTCGAGCGTGAAGCGGCCCTGATCGTCGAGCGCCCAGACGAACCGCAGCGGATGCCGCGGCGTCTCGGGCGTATGCGCGACAGGCTCGGGGGCGGCGGGTTCGATTGCGGCAGGTTCGGTTGCGGCGGTTTCGGTCGCGGTGGCGTCCGCTTCGGCTGCCGGAGGTGTTACCGCGGCGTCGTCGTGTGCCGGCCTGTCCTCGACAATCGGAGTCTCGGCGGTTGCTTCGCTGGTCGAATGATCGAGCGTCGCGAGCAGCACAGTCGATGCGCCTTCGCCGATCCGCGCCAGCGACAGCACGCCGATCTTGGTCGATCCCGAGGCGGTGCCTTCGCGGCTCGCCTGCGCCGCGAGCGTGGCGGCGTCGATGGCGTCGAGGCTCGTCACGCCGTTGAGACTCTGTGCAATCGGCGCAGTTGCATACAGCAGCGTGCCGTCAGCCGCGAATGCGGCGACCGGCGCGTCATTCTCGGTGAGAAGACGTTGCGCGCGTTCGGCGAGGCTGAGATCGGGGCCGGCGCGTTCGGTGGAGACGATCAGCACCGCTTTCTCGCCGCCGGCGAGCGTGATGCGTGAACAGGCGCAGGTGAGCATCGCCGCGCCGCGGGCGCCGAAGCCGCGCAGACGTTCGAGCCGCGGGGCGCCGTTGTCGGTCAGCGAGGTCGCGAGCCGCGCGATCTGCGACGCGGCCGGATGCGTCGCCGGAAATTCGAGGGCTGCTGCGGCGGCGGGCGAGGCTGCGCCGAAGATCGCGGCGCCGGTCGGGTTGGCCCACAGGATGCGGTGCGCATCCGCGCTCCAGAGCCAGATCGGCCGCGGCGACGCCGCGTGCGGCGACAGTCGCGGATCAAGCAGGCAGTCCAACTGGAAGCCGGGTCCGGGCATACGACGAAAAAAGCCTTACACAACAAAGGACAGATAGCCGACCATACATAAGCGCCGGCCGCGCCAGCGTCCACGAACCGTCCCGCGTTAGAGACAGGAAGGCGCAATAAACCTTAACCACGGCGGCGTTGCGCTGGCGCCTGCATGGCCTAATCTGGCCCCGAAGCGGGCTTAACGCTTGCGGCTCAGAATCATCCGGACGGAGGTCATCATGGCTGCCAACGAGTTTCCGAAATTCGAGTTTCCGACCGACATGAACGCCTTCGCCGAAAAGAGCATGGAGCAGGCGCGCAAGGCCTTCGAGACCTTCGTGTCCGCGGCCACCCAGGGCGTGACCAATGCCGAAGGACAGGCAGCCAATATGCGCACCGGCGCCCGCCAGGTGGTCGAACTGACCATCCGCCATGCCGAGCAGAACATGGCCGCGGCGTTCGCCTTCGGCCAGCGGCTGGTGATGGCGCGGGACCCGCAGGATGCCATGCAGATCCAGGCGGACTACGTCAAATCCCACGTCCAGACGCTGACCGACCAGGCCAAGGAACTGGCGGCGGTGGCGGCCAAGTCGGCGACGCCGTCCCGCTGAACCTGCTTCCGCAGGGTTCCCGGCGGCCACAGTGATGGCCAAGGTCCGGCTTTTTTGTGCGTCGCGATATTTGTGTTGCGATGCACAATTTCACGGCTTATGATGGCGGAATGGTTCGCCGCTGCGGCGGTCGAACGACACCGGATCGGCGGTAGGGCGCCGGTGGCTGGTGTCCTTCCCGGAAGCCCTGACAAGGAGCCGTCCCCATGGCCGATGTGGTCACCACGAAAGCGAAAGCTGGCAAGCCGGGCGTCGAAGCCCCGAAAGCCGACACCGTCAAGATCGAATCCCCGAAGGTCGAAGCGACCGTCGAGTTGCCGAAGTTCGAAATCCCGAAGTTTGAGCTGCCGAAGTTCGACATTCCGAAGTTCGACATCCCGGCCATGGAAGTCCCGGCTGCGCTGCGCGAAATCGCCGAGAAGACGCTGACCCAGGCCAAGAGCGGCTACGACAAGATCCGCGCCGCCGCCGAAGACACCACCGGCATGATGGAAACCACCTATGCCAACGCCAGCAAGGGCACGACCGACTACGGTCTCGCGATGCTGGAGCAGGCCCGCGCCAACACCAACAGCGCCTTCGATTACTTCGCCAAGCTGATGACGGTGAAGTCGGTCGCCGAAGCGATCGAGCTGACGACGGCCCATGCCCGCCAGCAGTTCGAGACCTCGACCGAGCAGGTGAAGGAGCTTACGGCGCTCGCCCAGAAGCTTGCGCAGGAAACCGCCGAGCCGATCAAGTCGGGTCTCACCTCGGCTTTCAACAAGGCCGCCTGATCGCGACCGGTTGACCGCGGACGGCATCGCCGTCCCGCTCGAAAATCAAGGAAAGCCCGGGCCTTTGTCCGGGCTTTTTTGATGGATTTTCTTCGGGCATTTGCTGCGATATCGGCCTTGCCGCGGCGCGCCATGACGAATATGGTCCGCCCGCTCGCTGGCCTTGGGTGTAAGCCTTGGCGCCTGCGATGTGCCCTGTGCAGGCGTAGCTCAGTTGGTTAGAGCGCCGGTCTGTGGAACCGGAGGTCGGTGGTTCAAGTCCACCCGCCTGTACCATTCAGAACATCTTTCCCGTGTGTCGTCCGCGATCGGCCTTTGGGCCGTGCGATGCCGTTGGTGCGCGCATCGCCGAGGACGAACCCCATAAAAAAAGGGCCGCGCGAGGCGGCCCTTTTTGTCGGGACTGGCGAAAGATCAGCGGTAGCTGATCCGGCCGTTGTTGTCGTAGCGGCGCCGCCGCGGCTCGTATTGCGGTTCGTGCGACGGAGCGCCGAACAGCCAGTCGAAGAAGTTCGGACCGCCGCCGCCATAGCTCGGGCCCTGGCCGCCGAGGCTGCCCGGGGCGAGCCGGACCGGCTTCGCCGAGGTGTTCGGCGGACGGTCCACCGCAATGTCGGCGACCTTGCGTTCGGAGCCGCGCAGCGCCTGCAGCACGCGGGCGTCGCGGCCGTAGACATCGCCGCGGACCTGCAGCTTGCCGTCATCGTCCACGAATGCGGTCTGATAGGTCAGATGCACCGGGATCGTCTTCGGGAAGTTGATGTTGATCTCGTTGCCGCCGAACATCTTCTGCAGGCGGCCCGCGGTGTAGTGCTCCTGCGGCAGCGCGAGCGACAGGATCTTCTCGCCGTACATCAGCGGATCCTGCACGCGCATGCAGCCGTGGCTGTAGGCGCGCTTCTCATGCGCGAACAGGTTCTTGTCCGGCGTGTCGTGCTGATACACCAGGAACTTGTTCGTGAAGTTGAAGCGGATACGTCCGAGCGCGTTGCGGTCTCCCGGCGGCTGCCAGATGCGGACGGTGCCGTCCGGATTCTGTGCGACCTTGAGGCCGATGCGGTCGAGCGCATTCGGGTCTTCGCGTAGCGCCGGCAGATATTCGTTCTGAATGATCGACGGCGGCACGTTCCAGGTCGGATTGACGGTGATGAACTTCATCTCCGCGCTGATGATCGGCGTCGGCTTGGACGGCAGGCCGACCACGATCTTGGTCTTCCAGTAGGTCTTGCCGTCCTTGACGATACGCAGCGTGTAGTCGGGGATGTTGACCATCACATATGGATTGCCGAGGTCGCGTGGCATCCAGCGCCAGCGCTCCATGGTCGCGACGATCGCGTCCTGCGCGTTGACGTTCTGCTTCGGGCCGTTGATCGCATCGACGGTAGCGTTGGTCAGCTGGCCGTTCGCCGGGAGTTTGTGCTCCTTCTGGAAGCCGCGCAGCGCTGCAACGACATCCTTGTCGAATACCTTGCTGCTCTGGTCGCCGGCGACGCCGAGCCGCTTGCGGACTTCCGGCACGCGGTCGTCGGTGACGACGGCGGTGGTCGTCTCTTCTTCCTTGGCGCCCTTCTTCTTGGTGCTCTTCTTCGGCGTGTCGAGCTTGAGCGTCGCGCCATGCGGGATCGGCGCCGGGCCGGCGTCGGCCTTCTTGCCGGCGCGCAGTTCGGCATATTTCGCCTTCAGCGCCTTGTAGCCCGGCTGCTGCGGATTGAAGCCGTCGAGCGCGGCGGCAACGTCGCTGGCGTCGGCGAGCTTCTTCAGCACGTCGCCCGACTCCGGCGCCTTCAGATCGTAATTGATGTCGGCGGAGATGCGCGTGAAGTGCACGCGGCCGACCGAGGCATGATGCGCGAAGGCGAGCACGGAATTGGTGAGCTTCATCTCCGCTTCGGCGAGCGCGTCCGCATCCTTGGCGGCGGCGAAGTCCGGCGTCGGATAGTCGGACGGATCGAGCGCGTCGGCCTCGACGCCGCCGAGATATTTGGCGGCAGCCTTGGCGCCGGCATTGGCGGTGCCGTCGGTTACCCACAGCGGCTTGAAGTTGCGCGCGCTGTAGAA
>JBQCFU010000077.1:0-3546 GCA_051958775.1 Pseudolabrys sp. | reverse complement strand
GCATCCCGTGGCGCGGCACGCCGAGCGAGAAGCTGCCGGCGTTCGACCTACGGCAGGTCCTCGACATGGTAACCATCAACGGCGCGCGCGCCTTCGGCCGCGAGAAGGAGATCGGCTCGCTCGCCGTCGGCAAGCAGGCCGATATCATCCTGGTACGCGCCACCGACCTCAACATGATCCCGGTCGGCGACGTCGACAGCACGCTGGTCCGCCACGGCAATTCGTCGAATGTGGATACGGTGATTGCCAACGGCCGCGTGCTCAAGCGCGGCGGCGAACTGGTCGGCATCGACGTCAAGGCGCTACGCCAGTCAGCAAGTGAATCGCTGCACCGGCTGCGCGAGCGTGCCGGCGGTCAATGGACGCCGCCGCCCGGCGGACCGCGGTTCTAGATCGGATCAGCCGGCCGGATTGAAACGCGCGGCGAGCGCATGGCGCTCGCCCGGATAGCTGAGAATGACGTGAGTGACGGACTGGCCGGCATTGACCGTCCGCCGCTCGATCACCAGGCAGGCGTCGCGGACATCAATGCCCAGCGCCGCTGCCATGGCCGCATCGGCGTTAACCGCGCGGATGTGATGCTCCGCCTCGCTCCACGGCACTTTCTTCAACAGCCAGTGGCCCGGCGACACATCGTCAAAGTTCTCGTCGCGCGCTGACGGTACCATCGCCAGATTGATCAGCCGCTCTTCCAGCGCGAACGGCTGGTCGTCGGCGAAATGCACGCAGGTCAGCGCCAAGACCGGCGTGCCGGCGTCAACCGCGAGCCTCACAGCATCGCGCTTGGTCGCCTTCCGCGCGATGCGTTGCGTCACCCTGAGACGATACTCCTTGTTGTCGCGGCGCACGTCCTCCTCGACCGGACGGACCTGCAACACATTCGCTTCGGCCACCGGCGCGGCGACGAAGCTCCCCGATCGGCGACGGCGCACGATCAGGCCCGCGGCCGCGAGCGCGCTCAGCGCCTTATTCACGGTCATCCGCGAACAGCCGTAGTGCTTGAGCAGGTCCTGTTCCGACGGCACGCGATGGCCGGGAGGCCATTCGCCGGAGACGATCGCGCGCTCCAGCTCGCGGCGAATCTCGCCATAGCGCGGCAACGCTTCGGCGGCTTCGTCCCCGGGCGGAGCGACGATGTCAGGCATCGAGCAACCTTTTCATCACGGCACGATAGCGCGCGTGCACTTCGGCATGGCGGCGATGCCGGCCGGCTTCCACGACTTTCTCACCGGACGTGAACACAGTGTGCACCGCATCGCGGCCGGCCGAGAAGATCCACGCATCGAGCCAGTGATCGGAAGCGGCGCCGGCGAAATCCGGATGCTCCGCGTCGAGCACGACAATGTCGGCGCGACGACCCACCGCGATTTCCCCGATCGGGCGACCGAGCGCCTGCGTGCCGCCTTTCAGCGATTCCTTGAACAGACGCCGGCCAGTGGAGTCGCCCTCCTGGGTCGTCATCACATTGCGCGCACGATGCAGGAGCCGCTGGCTGTATTCCAGCATCCGCAACTCGCCGGGCGCATCGATCTCGATATTGGAATCGCTGCCGACGCCGAAACGCCCGCCAGCAGCGAGAAAATCCTCGCCGTTGAAAACACCGTCGCCGAGCGACGCTTCGGTCAGCGGGCACAGGCCGGCGACCGCGCGCGCCACAGCCACGCGCTTTGTTTCGTCCGCCGTCATATGGGTGGCATGCACCAGACACCAGCGATCATCGACCGGCGCGTGATCGAGCAGCCATTCCACCGGACGCTGACCGGACCAGGTGACGCAATCGTCCACTTCCTTGGTCTGTTCGGCGATGTGGATGTGGATCGGGCCACTCTTCGACGCATCGAGCACAGCGCGAAGCGTCTCCGGCGTCACCGCGCGCAGCGAATGCGGCGCGATCCCGACCACCGCATCCGGCAGCGGCGCGCAGGCAGCCCGCGCGCGCTCGAGCAACCGCACGAAACGCTCCGGATCGTTGATGAAGCGGCGCTGGCCTTGCGTCGGCGTCTGGCCGCCGAAGCCCGCATAACCGTAAAGCACCGGCAGCAGCGTCAGGCCGATCCCTGTTTCGCCCGCCGCGGCGGCGATGCGGAACGCCATCTCGCCCAGTTCGGCGTGAGGCGTGCCGTCGGCGCCGTGATGCAAATAGTGGAACTCGCCGACCGTGGTGAAGCCGCGCTCCAGCATTTCCACATAGGCAAGCGCGGCGATGGCCTCGACGTCGTCCGGCGTCAGCCGCCCGAGGAAACGATACATCACCTCGCGCCAGGTCCAGAAGCTGTCGCCGGCCGGGCCGCGGCGCTCCGCGAGGCCGGCCATGCCGCGCTGGAACGCATGACAATGCAGATTAGGCAATCCGGGAACCGCGAGGCCGTGCACCGTTTCCGCCCCATCATGGGCGGCGTCAGGCGCGACCTCGGTGATGACGCCATCGGTCACCGAAATTCGGACATCGCGCCGCCAGCCATCCGCCAGCCAGGCATGGTCGAAGATATAATGACGGGACACCGGAACCTCCGCGGCGACGCGGCCGCCTGCGCGACCATATGATACCCAAACAATTGTATAGACAATCCGTGCCAGCCGGGCAATATTGTATATACAATTAAGCCGGAACGGCGGCCCGGAGCCGATGACGGGACGGCCGCAGGGAGGGATTGAATGCGTTTCGATACCATCTGGCAGGATGCTCGCCTCGCCACCCTGGACGCCACCCGCCCCGGCCTCGGCATCGTCGAGAATGCAGTCGTGGCTGCCAAAGACGGCAAGATCGCTTTCGTCGGTCCGGCCGCGGAACTGCCGATCGGCGCAGATGCAGCCGAGCGGATCAAGCTCGACGGCCGCTGGATCACTCCCGGCCTGATCGACTGCCATACCCATCTCGTTTATGGCGGCGACCGCGCCCACGAACTCGAGCAGCGGCTCGCCGGCGTTTCCTCCGAGGAGATCGCCCGCGCCGGCGGTGGCATCGTCTCGACCGTGAAAGCCACGCGCGCCGCGACCGAGGATCAACTGGTGGCGACGGCGCTGCCGCGTCTCGACCATCTCATCGCCGAAGGCGTCACCACCATCGAGATCAAGTCCGGTTACGGGCTGGACCAGGAGACGGAAACGCGCGTGCTGCGCGCCGCACGTCGCCTTGGCCGCGAGCGCACCGTCGACGTGACGACCACGTTCCTCGGCGCGCATGCCATGCCGCCGGGCGAGACCGACAAAGACGCGTTTATCGCCGCCGTCTGCAAGATGATCCCGGACATCGCAGCGGCAAAGCTCGCTGACGCTGTCGATGCGTTCTGTGAAGGCATCGCCTTTTCGCCGGAACAGACCGCCCGGGTGTTCGATGCAGCGAAGGCTGCGGGCCTGCCGGTCAAGCTGCATGCCGACCAGCTCTCGAACCTGCACGGCGCGGCGCTGGCCGCGCGCTACAACGCCTTGTCGGCCGACCATCTCGAATATACCGACGAAGCCGGCGCGGCCGCCATGGCCAAGGCCGGCACCGTCGCTGTGCTGCTGCCCGGCGCGTTCTACGTGCTGCGGGAAAAGCAGTTGCCG
>JBQCFU010000076.1:0-2052 GCA_051958775.1 Pseudolabrys sp. | reverse complement strand
GATGATATCGTCGCCGCCATGCGCGAACGAATCCAGCGCTACGGTCAGGATATCAAAGCAAGCGCCGGCAGCCTCAGTTGACCTCGAGCCGGATACCGGACGTTTCGACGATCTTGCGATAGCGGTCGATCTCCTGATGCCAGAAGCGATCCAGCTCTTCCGGTGAAGACCCGACGCCATCGGCGCCGAGATCCTTCATCCGGGCGATCAATTTCTGTTTCTTCATGGCATCGCCAAGCTTCGATGCGATCAGGTCGACAATCGGTTTCGGCGTTCCGGCCGGCGCAAAGATCGCGGTCCAGAACGACAATTCATAGCCGGCAATTCCGCTCTCGATCATCGTCGGCACATTCGGCAGCTTGTCCGAGCGTTTCGCCGTCGTCACCGCCAGCGCGCGGATCTTTCCGGCTTCCACATTGGCAACCTGCGGCGGAACGCCATCGATGATCATTTCGATCCGGTGCGCGAACAGATCCGTCAGCGCCGGCGCGTTCCCCTTGTACGGAATGTGCTTGATGTCGACCTGCGCCAGAGATTTGAACAGCTCCGCGCCGAGATGGACGATACTCCCGTAACCCGACGACCCGTAGTTGTACTTTCCGGGATTAGCCTTCAGCAGAGCAACAAACTCCGCCATGTTTTTCGCCGGCAGTTCGGGATAGGTGAACACGGCGAGCGGAAACTGGCTGACCAGCGTCACCGGGACGAGCGCCTTCAGCGGGTCATATTTCAGATTGGTGAACGTCACCGCGTTGATCACCGACGACGACGTGGTGTGGAACATCAGCGTATAGCCGTCAGGATCGGCTTTCGCGACGTTCATCGTCGCCAGCGTACCACTCGCGCCCGGCTGATTTTCGACGATGACGTTCTCCTTGAGCTCTTCGCTCAGGGCCTGCGCCGCCAGACGCGCCATCAGATCGACGCCGCCGCCGGCCGCGAAGGGCACAACGAGGCGGATCGGCCTGTTCGGATACTGGGAAAAAGCCTGCCCCGGAAAGAAGCAGATCAGGCTCATCACACACAAAAGAGCCGCATGGATTTTTTTTGTCATTGCATTCTCCCCTAAGCCGGATCGCCGTTGTCTGCGGTTAACCGGGCCGCCTTGATGCCCGCAATCGCGCAAGCATCGTCGTTGTCTTCGGTGTCGCCCGACACGCCGACTGCACCGATGATCTCCCCGGCATCATCGCGAACCAGCACGCCGCCGATCACCGGCATCACCCGTCCCTCCGAGGCGACGGCGAGCGCGGTATAGAATGTCGGCCGGATCGCATTGCGCCGGGCGAATTCGCGGCCGCCGTAACCCATGCCGAGAACGCCCCAGGCTTTCCCTTCGGCAATCTCGCGCCGCAGAATTCCGGATTTATCCTCGCGCTTGAACGCAATCATGTGACCACCGGCATCAAGCACCGCAATCGTCAACGGCTTCATCTTCTTGGCGCGGCCATGCTTCAGCGCTTCGTCGACAATCGTGGACGCCTGGGCCAGAGAAAGCGCTGTCATGACGGCAAAGCCCCATGCTCGGGAATAAGTTTCTGAAGACAGATCGGATCGCGATCGGGATCAAGCGTGACGCCGCGCCCCTTCAGCGTCGTTCGCGACACTTCGCCGACATAGATAGCGCCGTGCGAATCGACAGCGACTCCATGCGGAGACGTAAAGGCACCGTCGCGAACGGTCGGGCTTCGCCGGTCACCGAGCCGCGCCAGCAATTTCCCGCTGCGATCCATGATCGAAAGCCGCGGTCCGATGCCGAGCCAGTCGCGATTGCTGAACTGGACGCCCGGTCCAAGTTCACCGACGTAGAAGAGCGGATTTCCCGCTCCGTGCATGCAAAGCCCGCAGGGGCGGTGCAGGTTGTTCCACTGTCCGGCATAGCGGCCGTTTACATCGAACACCTGGATGCGATGATTCTCGCGATCGGCGACATAGACCCAGCCATCGCTATCGCAGCAGATATTGTGAACGATGTTGAATTCGCCGGGTCCGGTTCCCGGCTCGCCCCACGACAGGATCAGTTTGCCATCAGGCGAATATTTATGAACGCGG
>JBQCFU010000075.1:0-3402 GCA_051958775.1 Pseudolabrys sp. | reverse complement strand
TCGCGGAATTCATCCAGATTCCGCCGCGGAAGTAGCAGGGCAAGACTCTCTCCACGTCATGCCCGGGTTAAGGCCGGGCATACACGTCTTGCTTTTCCTCACGGAAGAAAGACGTGGATGGCCGGGGCTTCGCCCGGCCATGACGCGGTTGGTGCTTCGTACACAACAAAAAAGGGCCGCTGCATGCAGCGGCCCTTTTGTCATTGATGGAAGAGCAATCAGCCCTTCTTCTCAACCCTTCTTCTTGGCGCTCTTCTTCGAGGCCTTCGCAGCCTTGCCCTTGGTGGCGCAGGCGCCGGCCTTGATGTTCTTGGCGCCGTCACGCTCGGCGAAGCAGGCATTGTTGTAGGTGAACGTCATGCCGCCCTTGGAGCCGCACACCGGCGCCGCGGACTTGCCGCTCGCGTCGAGCAGGCCGAGGCCGCACATCGGCGCGGTGATGGCTGTCGGGGTCGCCTTGGCCTTCTTCTTCGCCGCGGCTTCGCTGGTGCCGACGGACGCGAAAGCAAAGGTGGCCGCGACAGCGGCGGTGAGGGCTGCAAGCTTGAACGTTCTGGACATGGATATTCCTCCCAACCATGGAACGGCGGGAGTGTAGTCGCAGCGATGTGACGGCGACAAGAAAAAGTAAGACATCATTTGGTCGATGCGTTGACTGCGTCGAGCATTGCCACGCCGCCGGCGTCGAGCGTGCGCTGCACGTCGTCGCGCTTGCCGATATGCCCCATGGCATCCTGCCGCTGGACGATGGCCTCGGTCATCAACGGCTCGATGCCGAGTTCGCGCAGCGTATCGGCGACCTCCCGCATCTCGGCGGCGCGCCGGATGCCGTGATTGGCCATGCGCTCCACGTTGTAGTTGACGATCTTGGGCCAATCGAGCGTCGGATAGTTGTTGCGCAGCGAGGCGGCGACCTCGTCGACCACGCCGGCCTTGGCGGCGGCGCGGAAGCATTCCTCGGTCAGCGCCTCGATGCCCTTGATGATGACCCCGCGGATCATCTTGATCGCTGCGGCGGCACCGGTTTCTGGCCCGGCCTTGGTCAGCTTCATGCCGAGACCTTCCAGCACCGGCGCGATCGCCGCGGCGTGCGGACCGGCGAGGTGCATCGGCGTCTGGTGCCGCTTCGGATGGATCGGCGCCATGATCGCCACGTCGACATAGCGGGCGCAGTCGCCGAGCAGCGCTTCGGTCTCCAGCTTGCGGCCGGGCGACACCGAATTGATGTCGAGATAGGCCGGCAAGCCGGCGAGGTGATCCTTCACCGATTGCGCCGCCTCGACGCTTGATGCGGCCGTTACCGCAGCGATGACGATGTCCGCATCGCGCACCGCGTCCGCCGCCGATGTGGCGATGCGGATGCCAGCTGCGTCGGCCGCCTGTTTAAGCTTCGCTCCTTCGGCTTGCGGAAACAGGATGTCCCAGGCGGCAATCCGGGCGACGCCGTTCTCGCGCAGCCCGGTGGCGATGGCCTGGCCGGCCTCGCCGAAACCGATGAAGGCGATGCGGGGCGTATTGCTGGCAGCGGTCATGGAATGTCTTTCGGCGGTTAAAGCATGTCGAGTGATGTGGCGTGGCGCGGCGGCGGAAAGGCGCGGTCGAGCGCGGCAAGATCATCCGGCGTCAGCGTCAGATCGAGTGCGGCGAGATTGTCGTCCACATGCGCCGGCCGCGACGACTTCGGACTGACGATCACGTCCTTCTGCCGCAGCAGCCAGGCCAACGCCACCTGCGCCGGCGAGACGCCGTGCGCAGCGGCGATTTTGGTGAGTGCCGGATGGCCGAGCAGCCGGCCTTGCTCGATCGGCGAATAGGCCATCAGCGGGATGCGGCGCTCACGGCACCACGGCTGCAGATCGAATTCGATGCCTCGACGGGTGAGGTTGTAGAGCACCTGATTGGTCTGCACGTGACCGCCCTGCGGCACGCGGGCCAGCTCCTGCATATCGCCGAGGTCGAGATTGCTGACGCCCCAGTGGCGGATTTTGCCGGACGCGCGTAGCGTCTCGAACGCCTCGACAGTGTCTGCGAGCGGCACGCTGCCGCGCCAGTGCAGCAGGTAGAGATCGATGCAATCGATCCGCAGGCGGCGCAAGCTCCGCTCGCAGGCGGCGAGGGTGCCGCGCCGAGAGGCGTTCTCCGGCAGCACTTTCGAGACGATGAACAGGCCGTCGCGCAGGCTGGCCCCGTTGCCGGCGATGGCGTCGCCGACGATCTCCTCCGCGACACCCGCGCCATACATCTCCGCGGTGTCGATCAGCGTGATGCCGCGGGCGAGGCCGTGCTCCAGCGCCGCCGTTTCAGTTTTGCGCTGGCTGCGCTGTTCGCCCATGCGCCAGGTGCCGAGCCCGAAGCGGGGCATCGGCACGCCGGCGGGAAGGGTAAGGTGTGGGATCGCCGCCATCAATGACCTTTGGCGTCGACCGGCGGTGTGCCGTGGGTGTGGAACGACTCGATGGTCTTGAGGCCCCACGCCTGACCCTTCTTGCGCTCCTCCTCGGTCCAGCGGATCGGCTTCCAGTCCGGCGCGAGGATCAGCCGCGCGCCGGCATTCGCCACCTCGACGCGGTTGCCGCCCGGCTCATAGACATAGAGGAAGAAGGTCTGCTGCACGGCGTGCTTGTGCGGGCCGGTTTCGATGTAGACGCCGTTCTCGAGGAAGATGTCGGCGGCGCGCAGGATCTCCTCGCGGCTGTCGAGCGCATAGGTGACGTGGTGGAAGCGGCCCATGGTGCCGGTGTGGTCGCGCGTATAGGCGAAATCGTAGCTCTTGTTGGTCGCGGTCATCCACATGCCGGCCTCGGTGCCGTCGTTGAGCACGATCTGCTCGGTAAGGCGGAAGCCGAGATATTTTTCAAAGAACTCGCGGTTCGCCTTGATGTCGGCGGCGAGGCCGTTGAAGTGGTCAAGCCGGCGCACATTGACGCCGCGCGCGGGAAATCGCTGTGCCTGGTTCTTCAAGGCGGGCTTCTTGTCAGGCGGTGCCTGATACCATTCGGTGTCGTAATAGAGCTCGATGCGATGGCCGTCCGGGTCGTGGCAGACGAAGGTCTTGCCGTGGCCGAGATCGCCGTCGGTCCAGCCGATATCGAAGCCGGAGCCTTTCAGCGCGGCGGCGCGGCGCTCCAGCGCCTGCGGTGAGCGGGTGCGGAACGCGACATGCCCCATGCCCGACGTTTTCGACGCGGTGAGCTTGAGCGAGTAGCGCTCATAGTCGTCCCAGCCGCGCAGATAGACGCTGTCGCCTTTCTCGCCGCTCTGGGTCATGCCCAGCACGTCGATGAAGAAGCGGAGGCTCTCGTCGAATTTCGGCGTGAGCATCTCGATATGCGCGAGATGCGCAATGTCGAGAATCGGTTCGGGAGGCATATCAGACATGGTGTGCACTCATCTTGCTAAGTC
>JBQCFU010000074.1:0-3304 GCA_051958775.1 Pseudolabrys sp. | reverse complement strand
CTTGAAGATCAGGCGCCAGGAATAAAAGGCGGTGAGTCCCGCGGCGATGACCGTGAGCCCGAAGGCATAGATCGCAAACGCGTTCTTGCCGGTGTAGGCCGCCTCGATGATGGCGTCCTTGGAGAAATAGCCGGCGGTGAGCGGGAAGCCGGTCAGCGCCAACGTGCCGACCACCATTGTCCCGTACGTGAACGGGATGCGGTCCTTCAGCCCGCCCATGTTGCGGATGTCCTGCTCGTGGTGCATCGCGTGGATGACCGAGCCGGAGCCGAGGAACAGCAGCGCCTTGAAGAAGGCGTGCGTGAACAGGTGGTACATGCCGACCGAATAGGCGCCGCAGCCCATCGCGACGAACATGTAGCCGAGCTGCGAACAGGTCGAATAAGCGACGATGCGCTTGATGTCGTTCTGAACGAGCCCAATGGTCGCCGCGAAGACGCAGGTCGTCGCGCCGATGAAGGTCACGAAGCTCTGCGCCGTCGGCGAAAGCTCGAACAACGGCGACAGCCGCGCCACCATGAATACGCCCGCAGTCACCATCGTCGCGGCATGGATGAGCGCGGAGACCGGTGTCGGACCTTCCATCGCGTCCGGCAGCCAGGTGTGCAGCAGGAACTGCGCCGACTTGCCCATGGCGCCCATGAACAGGAACAGGCAGATCAAGGTCAGCGCATCGGCATGCCAGCCAAAGAAGTTGATCGTCTTGCCGGTCAGCGACGGCGCCTGCGCGAACACAGTGTCGAAGTCGATGGCGCCGACCATCATGAACAGCGCGAAGATGCCGAGCGCGAAACCGAAGTCGCCGACGCGGTTGACGACGAACGCCTTGATGGCGGCGGCGTTCGCTTCCGGCTTGTAGTACCAGAAGCCGATCAGCAGGTAGCTGGCGAGGCCCACGCCCTCCCAGCCGAAGAACAACTGCGCCAGGTTGTCGGACGTCACCAGCATCAGCATGGCGAAGGTGAACAGCGACAGATAGGCGAAGAACCGCGGCCGGTTCGGGTCTTCGTGCATGTAGCCGATCGAATAGAGATGCACGAGCGCCGACACGGTGTTGACGACGACGAGCATCACCGCCGTGAGCGTGTCGACGCGGATCGCCCAATGCACCTTGAGATCGCCGGAAATGATCCACGGCATCAGGTCGACGCGGATGTCCTGATGGCCGAAACCGACCTGGACGAAAGCAACCCACGACAACGCGGCCGCAACGAACAGAAGCGACGTGGTGATCAACTCGGTGAGCCGCGAGCCCGCCGCCGGCGGCTCATGCGGATGGTCTTCGTGGGTGTCATGATGGATGACACCGCCGCCATGCACGCCCGGCTCATGATGGTGAGCGGCGTGATGGGTCGAATGATCTCCGGTGTCCGGCTTCGGGTCCTGCCCCGGGAACCGCGCGCGCGCGCCGGCAAGCGCGATCAATCCACCCAGGATCGCGCCGAGCAGCGGCAGAAAGACGATCGCCTGATACATCGCTCTTATCCCCTGCGCACAATCTGATCCGAAAGCCGGACGCCACTTTTCGGGATCATGCGTTAGCCCTTCATCAGGTTGATGTCTTCAACCGCGATGGAGCCGCGGTTGCGGTAGAACGCCACGAGAATGGCAAGGCCGATCGCGGCTTCCGCCGCCGCGACCGTGAGCACCAGCAGCGCATAAACCTGCCCGACCAGATCGCCGAGGAACGACGAGAACGACACCAGGTTGATGTTCACGGCGAGCAGAATGAGCTCGATCGACATCAGGATGACGATCACGGTCTTCCGGTTGAGGAAGATGCCGAAGATGCCGAGGGTGAACATGATCGCCGCGACGGCGAGGTAATGGCCGAGGCCGATCGTCATGATGGGTTCTCCGACAGGCCCTGACCCGGCCGCACCTGCTTGATCTCGATCGCGGTCGCCGGCGTGCGCGCGACCTGCTCGGCGATGCTCTGACGGCGCACGCGGACGCGGTGATGCAGGGTCAGCACGATCGCGCCGATCATCGCCACGAGGAGCACGAGACCCGCCGCCTGGAAGAAGTAGATGTATTTCGTATAGAGCACGAGGCCGAGCGCCTCGGTGTTGCTGGTCTGCGCAATGGGCGGGATCGGCGACGCCTTGATCACGTTCGGATTGATCGCCCAGCCGCCGACCACCATCAGCAGTTCGGCGAGCATGACGAAGCCGACCAGTGCGCCGACCGGCAGATATTGCTGGAATCCCTGTCGCAGCTCGGCAAAGTCGACGTCGAGCATCATCACGACGAACAGGAACAGCACGGCGACCGCGCCGACATAGACGACGATCAGGATCATCGCCAGGAATTCGGCGCCGAGCAGCACGAACAGACCCGCCGCATTGACGAAAGCAAGGATCAGAAACAGAACCGAGTGAACCGGATTCTTCGACGCGATCACCATCACCGCGGAGGCGATGCAGATGCCGGCGAAGAGATAAAAGAACAGAGCCGCGATCATGTCCCTGCCCCCTTACCGGTACGGCGCGTCGAGCGCGATATTCTTCGCGATCTCACGCTCCCAACGATCGCCGTTCGCGAGCAGGCGCTCCTTGTCGTAGTAGAGTTCCTCGCGCGTCTCGGTCGCGAATTCGAAGTTCGGCCCTTCGACGATGGCGTCCACCGGGCAGGCTTCCTGACAGAAGCCGCAATAGATGCACTTCACCATGTCGATGTCGTAGCGGGTCGTGCGGCGCGTGCCGTCGTTACGGCGCGGGCCGGCCTCGATGGTGATGGCCTGCGCCGGGCAGATCGCCTCGCACAGCTTGCAGGCGATGCAGCGTTCCTCGCCGTTCGGATAGCGGCGCAGCGCATGCTCGCCGCGGAAGCGCGGCGAGATCGGCCCCTTCTCGAACGGATAGTTCAGCGTCGCCTTCGGCTGGAAGAAATAGCGCATGGCCAGCGCGAAGCCGGTCACGAACTCCCAGAGAAACAGCGCCTTGGCCGCGCGGTCGAGCCTCATCGCATCCTCACTTCCACGCCAGATGGCCGTATTGCAGAACGCCGGCCACGATCACCACCATCGCCAGCGACAGCGGCAGGAACACCTTCCAGCCGAGCCGCATCAATTGGTCGTAGCGGTATCGCGGGACGATTGCCTTCGCCATCGCGAACAGGACGAACATGAACAGCGCCTTGAGCGTGAACCAGACCACGCCCGGCACCCAGGTAAACGGCGCGTACGGGATCGGCGGCAGCCAGCCACCCAGGAACATGATCGAGGCGAGCGCGCACATCGTGACGATGGCGCAGTACTCGCCGAGCATGAACATCATGTAGGGCGTGGAACCATACTCCACCA
>JBQCFU010000073.1:0-3752 GCA_051958775.1 Pseudolabrys sp. | reverse complement strand
CGCCGGAGCAATCCGGCGCCGTTTTTATTTGGCGTGAAAACGGTCTTTCAACCGAGGTCGATGCGCACGATTTCAGGCGGCACACCGAGCCGCAACGGTACCGCGCTGGTGCCGAGCCCGCCCGACACGATCTTATGGCGGTTGTTCTCGACGATGTGCCCATAGGCGAAGCGCTTGCCGTAGGCTGACGGCACCCAGTGCGACCACAGACCGGGCACGCGGATCTGTCCGCCATGTGTATGGCCGGCGAGCGTCAGGCTCACGCGGTTGGGGATGTCCACGAACGCGTCCGGCTCGTGCACCATCAGCACCACCGGATCATCGGTGTTCACCAGCGCCAGCGTCCCCGGCAGATCGTCGACGCCACGAAATTTTCCGTGCCCCAGCCGGTAGGCAATGGTGCAGCCGAGCCCGGCCAACCAGAACCGCGCGCCGGGCGGTCCGAGCAAGAACGCATCGTTCTCCAGCGCCGGAATCCGCGCCAGCTTCAGCGCGGCACGCACGCTCTCGATGCCATGCCACCAGTCGTGATTGCCGTAGATCGCGTAGACGCCGAGCGGCGCCCTGAGCTCTGCCAGCACGCCGGCCCAGGCGGCGTCCGGCACCGTCTCGGTGATGAAGCGGTGATGTGCGACGTAGTCGCCGAGCAGCAGGATCAGATCGCAGCCAAGCGCATTGGTCCGTGTCACCACCTCTTCGACCCGCGGCAGCGCCATGTTGGGGCCGGCGGCGTGAATATCGGCGATGACGGCGATGGAAAGCTTCCGCCCGGCCGGCCAGCCCGGCGGCGTCAGCTGGTAGCGGGTCAGCACAAGGTTGTTGGCGGCCTCGTCGGCGGCATAAGCCGTGGTCCCGGCCCCCATCAACCCGGTGAAACCGGCAACGCCGAACCCAGTGGTCAACAGCCGCCGCCGGGTGATCCCTTGGCCCGGCGCTTGGTCCGGTGCTTGGCGCGGCGCCGGCCGGCCCCCCATCGTGTCTCGTGTCAAAACCATGCGCACGTTCTAGCGGCCAAACCTGAAGGAGATGTCTAACGGACCGGGTCGCGGGACAGTGCAAATCCCGCGGACATGGCTAAAGGATGGTGGCCTGTGACGAAACCGTGGTTCTTATGGACTAGCGGCTATTCGTCCGGCGGCTCGTCCGCGTCGTCGGCGGCCTCACCCTCCACCGGACGCGGTCGCGGCAACGGAACCGCCCCTGTCACAGCCCCGGACGCCGCCGCGGTCAGCACGTTCCACTGGCACATTTTAAAGTTGTTGCGCCGTTCGGCGAGATCAACGTGGACATGCTCCTCGTGATAACCGTCGGAGCCCGGCCCCAGCACGGTGGCAAACTTGCCGCAGGCGGCCGTCTTCAGCGTTTCACGCAAATCCTTGTTCGCCAGTAGATCGGTCGGATACAGCGACGTGCCGTCGGTGAAGCTCACCGAATGAATGTCGATGGCGTTGCCCTTGCCGTGCTCGCTGACCTTGGCGCCGACGATGCGATTACGTCCGCGACACTCGTACGACCCCGTGCCGTCGATGCTGCGCAAGGTCCGGCCGCCCGCTTTCAGGATCGTCGTCAATTCGTCGCGGACGAAATGGGCGAAGGCGCCGGCCATCGAACAACGGAGCGTCAGCGGCGGATTGATGGTCACCTGGCTCTTGTCGCGCAAATAGATGGTCCGCATCCGCACCATATCGGTGCCGCCGCATTGGCCCGGTCCGATCAGCCGGGGCAGCGGCTCCATCAGCGCGACCTCATCGAGATCGATCAGACATGGCGTCGGCTGAGCGGTGACGGAAGCGGGGTCGAAATCGAGCCCGGCGACCGCTTCCCCAAACGAATGCGGCTCGATCGGCACGACGATCTTCGGGCGCTGACGCGGCAGCGGGACATCCTGCGCCGTCACCGCAACCGGCGGCGCCAGCATCAGGACCAAAGCAAGCAGGAAACGCCACTTGATACGCCGTTCGGGCCAGCCCTGCGCTATTGCGATCCGCCTATTCACCCCACGACGTTAAGTGGTTCGCCGCGGGAAAGCGAGCGGAACCCCCTCCCTCAACAATGACCATCGGTTGCACGTCTCCGCCCGCGCGCTAACCTTGGGCTAAGCCGCGGGCAAACAGACGGCAAGGGGCGGAACAACCAGGGAGAGGTCCATGCAGGGTCTGATGCAAGACTGGCCGCTGCTGATCCATCGCATCATCGATCACGCCGCGATCCAGCACGGCGGCCGGAAAGTGATCAGCCGTTCGGTCGAAGGACCGATCCACACCACCGACTATGCGAGCATCCAGCGTCGCGCACTCAAGGTCGCGCAGCGTCTCGCGCGCGACGGCATCCGCAACGGCGACCGCGTCGCGACGCTCGCGTGGAATACGTGGCGGCATCTCGAAGCCTGGTACGGCATCACCGGCATCGGCGCCGTCTATCACACCGTCAATCCGCGACTGTTTCCCGATCAGCAGATCTGGATCATCAATCACGCCGAGGACCGCGTGATGATGACCGATCTCACCTTCGTGCCGCTCCTGGAAAAACTCGCCGACAAATTGCCAAGCATCGAGCGCTACATCGTCTTCACCGACGGCGCGAATATGCCGAAGACGACATTGAAAAATGCCGTCGCCTATGAGGACTGGATCGGCGAAGTCGACGGCGATTTCGACTGGGACTCGTTCGACGAGAACACCGCCGCCGGCATGTGTTACACGTCCGGCACCACCGGACATCCCAAGGGCGTGCTCTATTCGCATCGCTCCAATGTGCTGCACGCCTTCATGGCGGCCTTGCCGGATTCCAAGGGCCTGCGCTCCAACGATGTCTGCATGCCGGTGGTGCCGCTGTTTCACGCTAACGGCTGGTCGCTCGCCTTCTCGACGCCGATGGTGGGAGCAACCTTCGTGCTGCCCGGCGCGAAGATGGATGGGCCGTCGATCTACGAACTGCTCGATACGTATAAAGTGACGTTCACCGCCGCGGTGCCGACCGTGTGGCTGATGCTGCTGCAGCATATGGAGGCCAACAATCTCAAGCTGCCTTATCTCAAGCGCGTGGTGATCGGCGGCTCCGCCTGTCCGCGGGCGATGACCGAGAAGTTCGAGAACAACTACGGCGTCGAGGTGATCCATGCCTGGGGCATGACCGAGATGTCGCCGCTCGGCTCGCTGTGCACCATGAAGCCGGACTATGCCGGCCTCACCGGAGCCGCGCGGCTCGACCTTCAGCAGACGCAAGGCCATCCGCCGTTCGGCGTCGAGATGAAGATCACCGACGACAACGGCCGCGTCCTGCCATGGGACGGCAAGACCTTCGGCCGGCTCAAGGTGCGCGGTCCCGCCGTGGCGCGCGAATATTTCAAGGGTGACGGCGGCGACATTCTCGACGAGGAGGGTTTCTTCGACACCGGCGACGTCGCCACCATCGACCCGCACGGCTACATGCATGTGACCGACCGCGCCAAGGACGTGATCAAGTCCGGCGGCGAATGGATCTCGACGATCGAACTGGAGAACGTCGCCGTCGGCCATCCCAAGGTCGCGGAGGCGGCGGTGATCGGCGCTCCGCATCCGAAATGGGACGAACGGCCGCTGCTGATCATCGTGCTCAGGGAGGGCGAGCGCGCGACCCGCGAAGAACTGCTCGATACGTATAAAGTGACGTTCACCGCCGCGGTGCCGACCGTGTGGCTGATGCTGCTGCAGCATATGGAGGCCAACAATCTCAAGCTGCCTTATCTCAAGCGCGTGGTGATCGGCGGCTCC
>JBQCFU010000072.1:0-4611 GCA_051958775.1 Pseudolabrys sp. | reverse complement strand
TCCATGTCGCGGACGTTCTTCAGCACCGGCAGCAGATGGTCGAGATTATGGCCGTCGATCGGCCCGACATAGAAGAAGCCGAGCTCCTCGAACAGGGTGCCACCGGTGACCATGCCACGGGCGTATTCATCGGCGCGGCGCGCCGCTTTCGCCAGGCCGCGCGGAAAGCGCTTCTGGAAGATGTCGACGCCGGTGCCGGACGGCATCGCGCCGGTGATGGCGACGATCTTGCCGTCCTTCTGCGCCTCGCGCGTCAGGCTCTCGCCGAACACCTTGGTGTAGCTCGGCGCGGTGGCCTTCGACTTCGCCTGCGCGCCGGTCTTCACGTCGAATTTGACGACGCCGTGATATTTGTCGGCCGAGGTTTCCGCGGGCGCGTAGCCCTTGCCCTTCTGCGTGACGACATGAATCAGGATAGGGCCGGTCTCAGCGTCGCGCACATTGCGCAGCACCGGCAAGAGGTGATCGAAGTTGTGGCCGTCGATCGGGCCGACATAATAGAAGCCCAGTTCCTCGAACAGCGTACCGCCGGTCCAGAAACCGCGCGCGTATTCTTCCGCGCGCTCAGCCTTTTCTCCAAAGAATTTCGGCAGGCGTTGCGCGAGTTGCTTGCCGATGTCGCGCAGCGTCCGGTAAGTGCGGCCCGAGATCAGCCGCGCCAGATAGGACGACATGGCGCCGACCGGCGGCGCGATCGACATGTCGTTGTCGTTGAGGATGACGATCAGCCGCGAATTCATCGCGCCGGCGTTGTTCATCGCCTCATAGGCCATGCCGGCGGACATGGCGCCATCGCCGATCACCGCGATCACATTATTATGGCGGCCGTCGAGATCGCGCGCGACCGCCATGCCGAGGCCGGCGGAGATCGAGGTCGAGGAGTGCGCGGCGCCGAACGGATCGTATTCGCTTTCGGCGCGCTTGGTGAAACCGGACAGGCCGCCGCCCTGACGCAAGGTGCGGATGCGGTCGCGCCGGCCGGTGAGGATCTTGTGCGGATAGGCCTGATGGCCGACGTCCCAGATCAGACGGTCCTGCGGCGTGTTGAAGACGTGATGTAGCGCGACGGTAAGCTCGACGACGCCGAGCCCGGCGCCGAGATGGCCGCCCGTGGTCGCGACAGCATTGATCGTTTCCCGGCGCAACTCTTCGGCGAGCTGCGGGAGTTGATCGTCGGGAAATTGACGTAGATCGGCCGGGGTGCGGACACGGTCGAGCAACGGGGTCTGCGAGGACGGGGACATCTGCGGGGGAAGAGGCAAAGGCACTCCGGAATCGGGCGGCCCGGCAACGGGCCGGCGCACTTGCGACATTTATACCACATCAAAACAGGCGGCAATTCGACCGCCGGCGCCGGGACTTTATGCCCGTGGATGGCTGGTTTGCGCGATCACAATAGCGGGTTTCCGTGCCCGGTCCCCGAGCCTGAATGGGCCGCAGCAGATCATGAAATAGTCGTAGGCCGAGCCGATCCGCTCATTAGCCATCAGGAACTGGAAGTGGACCCGGAAGAACCGCCAGCGGAACTTGGCGTAGCTCTCGGGGGCAATGATGTCACGGAACCGGACCGGAACCACGGTCGGGTTGCGGCCGGAGGCCAGTCCGTGCCCGGCAACCGGGTCGAACGGATAGAAGTTCATCACGTCCTTGCGCGACTGGTAGTCGATCCAGTCGAGGTCGGGTGCCGTGGCGAGGCTCGCCAGCCGCTGGCGGAAGGCGTCGGCCGGTGGATTGAAGCCGATGATTGGCAGGTTGGCGCCGATCGTCACCAGCGCGAAGTTGCGGCCGCGGGCGAAATCCGGATCGCGGGCGAAGGCGCGGGCGATCACTTCCACGGCGACGAACGAGCCCGACGAATGCCCGACGACGACGAATTCGTCGGCGTCCGACGCGCGCACTTCCTCGATCAGATAGCCGGCGAAGGTCTCGAACCGTTCTTCCCAGTCGGGCCGCCGGCCATAGGCGAACTGATGCGTCGAGACGATGTCGTCGAACATGTAGAGCATGTAGGATAGCGGCTCGGTCTTGCGGACGATGACGACGAACGCCACGGCAAAGATCGCGAGGCCGATCAGCCAGGCGAAGGCAGATGGCACAACGAGCGATGCCAGCGCGCCGGCGATGCCGCCGATCAGCGCGGCCGCAAGCGTGTTCGTCAGCAGGATGACGAACGGATAGAGCATGAAAAGAGCGAAGCGCCAGTGCGCGGCGATGATGCGGCCATAAACGCCGTTGGCGATCGAGCCGAAAAACGCGCCGAGCGCGTGCAGCGTCTTCCACCACGCCGGCCGCGCGAAGTCCTCGCGGATGATGTCTTCCCAGCGCAGGAATTCGTAGGTGGTGGCGACATGCCACGGCGTGCCGGAGGCATTCTCGCCTTAGGTGTCGAGGGTCCAGTGGGTGGTGAAGCGATCGTCCGGATTAACGATCTTGCCGACCTTGCCGGTCAGACCATAAAGCGCGCAGAACTTGCGGTATTCGCCGCGGAACAGCCGGTAATATTCGGCGAGACCGCGCGGGTCGTAGCCCTGCGCATAGATGACGTGGCGGCGGCGGACGCGCGGCAGATCGGATGCGGCAGCGCCCGTTCCGTCAGTCGACATCGAGCGGCTCGGTCCCGCTAGGCTTGCCGCCGGCGCCGAGGGTGATCTTCTCGACGCGGGCTTCCGCCTGCGCCAGCAGTTCCTCGCAGCGCTTCTTCAGGAGTTCGCCGCGCTCATAGATCGCGACCGATTCCTCGAGCGGCACTTTGCCTTCCTCGAGCTTCTTGACGATGGTTTCGAGCTCCGCAATCGCCTGCTCGAACGGCAGTTTTTTCACGTCGGGTGCGGAATCGGCCATGGTGTCGTCCTCTGATCGCGGGCAGGTCGCCCGGTTCGGGCGCGGGTGTCAAGTCGCCACGTTCCGTCATCCTGAGGTGCGAGGCTTTGCCGAGCCTCGAAGGATGAACGGCCACTCTATGGGCGTGCGATTGCTCAGGGAGCCGTCGCCCTTCGAGGGCCGCGGAGCTTGTCATCGGGCCGCGCTTGCGCGGACCCGTTGGCGGCCACCTCAGGGTGACGGAACCGAGAGTCGGGCTTTCGATAAAATCGTCACCCCTCCATCAG
Source organism: Pseudolabrys sp. (assembly GCA_051958775.1). Lineage (GTDB taxonomy): Bacteria > Pseudomonadota > Alphaproteobacteria > Rhizobiales > Xanthobacteraceae > Pseudolabrys. Next base: position 1,504 of record JBQCFU010000072.1, on the reverse strand, counting down.
CGCCTTCACATGCGCCGCCGCCGACCCTGACAGCCCCTGTAGGTCGTAGCCGCCTTCCAGCAGCGAGACGATGCGGCCGCCGGCGCGCTGGTCGGCGACTTCCATCAGCTTGCGCGTGACCCAGTCGAAATCCTCTTCGTCGAAGTTGAGGTTGGCGAGCGGGTCGCGATGATGCGCGTCGAAGCCGGCGGAGATCAGCAGGAAGTCCGGCTGGAATTCGCGCAGGCGCGGCAGGATCACCGTCTCGACCGCCTCGCGGAACTGCTCGCCGCCGTCGTTCGGCCGCAGCGGCGCGTTGACGATGGTGTTGAACTCGCCGCGCTCGGTTTTTGCGCCGGTGCCGGGATAGAGCGGCATCTGGTGCGTGGAGCAGTACATCACCGACGGATCGCGCCAGAAGATGTCCTGCGAACCGTTGCCGTGATGCACGTCGAAATCCACGAGTGCGACGCGCTCGACGCCGTGCTTCTTCTGCGCGTAGCGCGCGGCGATGGCGGCGCTGTTGAAGATGCAGAAGCCCATCGGCTTTGCCGTCTCGGCGTGATGGCCGGGCGGTCGCATGGAGCAGAAGGCGTTGCCGGCTTCCTTGGCCATCACCGCGTCGATGGCGCGGGTGGCGGCGCCGATGCAGCGCAGCGACGCTTCGAAGCTGCCTGGCGACATCACCGTGTCGCCGTCGAGCCCGACCATGCCTTCCTTCGGCGCGTTGTCGCGGATCAGCTCGACGTAATCCCTCGGATGGCAGAGCGCGACGGTGTCCAGCTCGCACATCGGCGCCTGCTCGTGCGCCAGTGATTTGAACTCGTCCTTGGCCCAGACGGCGTCCAGCGCCCGGATACGATCCGGCCGTTCCGGGTGTCCGGCGGGGGTGATGTGATTGAGCGACGAGGGATGGGTCAGGAGGAGGGTGGTCATAAACCCTATTTAGCGCCGTGGGAGCGGCATCGCCACCCCACAAAGCCATCCTCGATCCGTCATCCTGAGGTGCGAATGCGCGATAGCGCATGAGCCTCGAAGGATGCGCGGCCGAGAGTGTGCTACAACTCGGCCGCTCATCCTTCGAGGCGCGTGAAGGACGCGCACCTCAGGATGACGGGTTGCGCTTGGCACTCGCTAGACAGGCTTCACCACGACTCCCGGCGGCGGCACGCTGTCGTCCGGGACGAAGAAATCCGCCGCCAGCGTCTCCGAAGGATCGGCGCGATAATGCTCGAAATCGGTGACGCCCTCGCCGGCGAGGAACGTGTCGTCGATCAGGAAGTGGCCGGTGAAATCGACCGGCTTGTGGAAAACCGCATGGGCGGCGTCGGCGATGATCTCGGGCTTGCGCGACCGCTTCATCACCTGATCGCCGCCGAGCAAGTTCCTGATCGCGGCGGTGGCGATGGTGGTGCGTGGCCACAGCGCGTTGACCGCGATCTTGCCGCGCATCTCGCCGGCGAGGCCGAGCACGACCATGCTCATGCCGAATTTCGCCATGGTGTAGCCGGTCGAGGGGGCGAAC
>JBQCFU010000071.1:0-3028 GCA_051958775.1 Pseudolabrys sp. | reverse complement strand
CAGTGGCCGCTGCCGCGCAACCGCGCTATGACAGGCGCGGAATCGAAGCACCCTCCCCTCAGGCGAGACAGGAAGTCATGACCGCCCCCGCCGCTGCCGTCACCCCACACCCCGTTTCGGCGGTGCGTCCGCTCTATGTCGGGATGGCCGCCGTCGCGATCGCGGTGATGATCTATGCGATCAACAGCGACAGCGACTGGCTGCTCAACTGGGTGCACGTCATGTCCGGCGTGCTGTGGACCGGGATCGACCTGTTCCTCGGCTTCGTTCTCGGGCCGATCATGCGACGTCTGCCGTTCGAGGCGCGCCGCGCCGTGATCAGCCAGTTGACGCCGCGCACGCTGATCCTGATGCCGACCCTGTCGATCGTCACCGGCACCGCCGGCTGGTTCCTGGCGAAACGGACGGGCTATCTCGATGTCGGCTATCCGGAGTTCTACTGGGTCGCCGCGGCGCTCGGAATCCTGGCGATCCTCACGGTGCAGGGCCTCGGCTTCCTGCTGCCGACCAACCTGAAAGTGTATTTCGAGGTTCGCAAACCCAACCCCGATCCGGAGAAGATCAGCCGGCTGATGAAGTGGTACATCTATGTCGTCGCCATGCAGGGTGCGATGCAGGTGGCAATCATCGTGGTGATGGCGCGGTTCGCGACCGGGCTTTAGTCCGCGTCAGCGCGCGCCGCTGTTGCGCGGATCGCGGTCGATGCACAGCCACACGCCGCCATCGCTTGCCGACTGAACGCGGATGCGCAGGTCGCGCCGCGCATTATCGAAGTCGCCGACCCAGCCGATGTCGAGATCGACATGGCCGTCCGCCATCGCCTGTTCGATGCGGCCGCGGAAATTCTCGCTGCCGAGTTTGCGGGCAAATTCGAAAAAATATTCTCCGACCGGCTGCCGGCCGAACCCGGACAGCCGCGCCTCGGTCTTGCTGTAAATCAGCACCCTGAAGTTCCGGTCGAGTCGGATCACGCCGAACGGCAGCGCATCGATATCCGCTTCCGACAGTCGCTCCAGCCGCGCGGCCAGATCGGGCGCATCGAAATCGACGATTTGTGTTGCCATGCCAGTCCCCTTCTTTCGCTCCGCACCGGGCTGCCTCAGCCTCCCGACGCGGATCGCTTTGCCGTCATGACACGACACAAGTGTGCGGGCATTTTGCGCAGGCACAGCGTTCGATCAAGGGTTAGAAATCAATCGTGCCCATCGAATATTGCGCAGCACAGGACTGTGAAATCTGCCGATGAAATGCGTCGAAAGCGAAGCGAGGCGGTCATCGGATTTCGATATGCGCCGCTGCCGCAGCGCGCCGCATGCGCTGCATCGCCGCAGCGATCGTCGCCGCAAACTCCGCCGGCGATCCGGCGCTGACGACGGCCTGTTGCGCGGCAAGCGTGGTGCGTACCTCCGGTTGCGCCAGCGCCGCGCGCAGCGCGGTATTGAGCCGCGCGATCACCGCATCCGGCGTTTTCGCCGGCGCCACCAGTCCGAAGAACGCCATCCAGTCGAGCGCATCGAGCTTGAGTTCGGCAAAGGTCGGCACATTCGGCAGCGCTGCCACACGGGTCCGGCCGGAGACCGCGAGCGCATTCAGCTTGCCGGCCTGCACCATCGGCAGCGTGGTCGGCAGATTGTCGAACAGCACTTCGATCTGGCCGGACACCGCATCGTTGAGCGCGGGGCCGATGCCGCGGTACGGGACGTGAACCAGATCGACGCCGGTCGCGAGCTTGAACTGTTCGCCCATCAAATGGCTGACCGAGCCGTTGCCCGAGGAGCCGTAGCTCATCCGCCCGGCCTGCGTACGCGCCAGCGTCACGAATTCGGTCATGCCGCGCGTCTTCACCTTGGGATTGATCGACATGATATTCGGCACATCGGCGATTGCACCCACCGGCGCGAGATCGGCGCTCACATCGAATGGCAGCGAATTGTAGACCGCGGGATTGATGGCGAGCGTCGAGGCAGTGCCCATGCCGATCGTGTAGCCGTCGGGCGCCGCCTTCGCGACCTGCGCGGTGCCGAGTGCACCGCCGGCCCCGGCGCGGTTGTCGACCACGACCGGCTGGCCGAGCTGCGGTCGCAGCGCCTCCGCCACGGTGCGCGCGATCACATCGGTCGAGCCGCCGGGCGCAAACGGCACGATCAGCGTGATCGGCCGCTCCGGGTATTCCGCGCGCGAGGGCAGCACCCCGGCAGGCCAGAGACTAAGCCCGAGCAGCATGCACAGGAAAAAGTGTCGACCGAACGCTCGCATTGATCCTCCCATTGCCCGATCATTTTTTGGTCTCGATCGTTTTGTCCTGATCCTGCCGCAGGCCTCGCAGGCGTCAAGCGAATTGCGGCACCCGACGCCGGCCGCTAGGCTTCCGCAAACAGACAACGAGGAGCACGCAGGTGTCGTTCACCCCTTTCCGTCGCATGATACGGGCCGCGCTCGGCGGCACGCTGATGATCGCAGCGGCCTTCGCAGCCACCCTGCCCGCCGCTCATGCCGATTACCCGGACCGGCCGATCCATCTGCTGGTGCCCTATCCAGCCGGCGGCCCGAACGACGTGATCGCCCGGCTCCTCGGCGCCAAGCTCTCCGAGTCGCTCAAGCAGCAGGTGGTGATCGAGAACCGGCCCGGCGGCAGCGGCAATATCGCGGCCGTCACCACCGCCCGCGCTGCACCGGACGGCTACACCATCGTGCTCCCGGCCATCGCCTATGCGGTCAACCCGACCCTGTTCGGCAATGCCGGCTACACCTTCGACCAGTTCGTCCCGGTGTCGATCGTCACCAAGGGGCCGCTGGTCCTGGTGGTCCACCCCTCGCTCGGCGTGAAGAACGTCAAGGAACTGATCGAGACGGCCAAGCGCGAGCCGGGCAAGATCGACTACGGCTCCGGCGGCACTGGCAGTTCGCTGCATCTCGCCGGCGAAATGTTCAAGAAGGAAGCCGGCGTCAACATCATGCACATCCCCTACAAGGGGACCAACGACCTGATCTCCGATCTGCTCACCGGCCGTGTGCCGGTGTCGTTCAT
>JBQCFU010000070.1:0-2317 GCA_051958775.1 Pseudolabrys sp. | reverse complement strand
GGTTATTTCTGATGACCGCGTCTCTATCATCCGACGCATCGTCACTGGCTGAACGTCCAACGCTTCGTTTTCTGACCTGTGGCTCTGTCGACGACGGAAAGTCGACGCTGATCGGCCGTCTGCTTTATGAGCAAGGTCTGATCGTCGACGACCATATGGCGGCGCTGCAGAGCGATTCCCGCAAACACGGGACGGTTGGAGCGGATATTGATTTCGCGCTGCTGCTCGACGGGCTTGAGGCGGAGCGCGAGCAGGGGATCACGATCGACGTCGCGTATCGCTATTTCGCGACGCCGCGCCGTCATTTCATCGTCGCCGATGCGCCCGGCCATGAACAGTATACGCGCAACATGGCGACCGGTGCGTCGAACAGCGATCTGGCTGTGATCCTGGTCGACGCGTCGAAGGGCTTGATGCCGCAGACTCGGCGCCACGCCATCGTCGCGAGCCTTCTCGGTATCCGCTACGCGGTGCTGGCCATCAACAAGATGGATCTGGTCGATTTTCGACAGGATGTGTTCGACGAGATCGTGGCTGGATTCTCAGAATTTGCTGGTGCGCTCGGCTTCCATGACATCAGGCCGATCCCGCTCGCCGCGCGGTTCGGGGACAACGTCCTGTCAGGGAGTCCCCGCACGCCTTGGTACGACGGTCCCTCGCTGTTGACCTATCTCGAAAGCATCGACATCGCCAACGACCATGCGGCGCAGCCGTTCCGCATGCCCGTGCAATGGGTCAATCGGCCCAACGCTGATTTCCGCGGTTTTGCCGGGACCATCGCGGCGGGCGCGGTGGCGCCAGGTGATCCTGTCGTCGTTGTGCCGTCGGGACAGGCAAGCCGCATCAAGACGGTGCTTGGCCCGCAGGGCGATGTGACGCGTGCTTCTGCCGGGACAGCCGTCACGGTGACGCTTGAAGACGAGATCGATATTGCGCGCGGCGATATGCTGGTGTCGCCGGAGCACCGTCCGCAGGTTGCGGATCAGTTTGCGGCGCATCTCGTCTGGATGTCGCAGGAGCCGCTGTTGCCCGGTCGCTCCTATCTGATCAAGATCAATCATGTGACGCTGCCGGCGAGCATCACCGAACTGAAACACCGGATCGACGTCGAGTCTCTCGACAAGCTTGCCGCCAAGACGCTGGCGATGAACGAGATCGGTGTGGCGAACCTGTCGCTGGCGCGGCCAGTGCCGTTTGACGCTTATGCCGACAATCGTACGACCGGCGCTTTCATCCTGATCGATCGCTACAGCAACGAGACGGTTGCTGCCGGCATGGTCGACTTCGCGCTCCGCCGCGCCACCAATATCCACTATCAGCCGATCACAGTGACGAAAGCGGAACGACAGCAACTGATGACGCACAAGCCAGCGGTGCTGTGGTTCACCGGGCTTTCGGGAGCGGGCAAATCGACCATCGCCAATCTGGTCGAGGCGAGCCTGCACGCGCGTGGTGTCCATACGATCCTGCTCGACGGCGACAATGTCCGCCATGGCCTCAACAAGGACCTCGGCTTCACCGCGGGCGAGCGGGTGGAGAACATCCGCCGTATTGGCGAGGTGGCGAAGCTGATGACCGAGGCCGGCCTCGTCGTGCTGTGCTCTTTCATTTCCCCGTTCCGGGCAGAACGTCGGATGGTGCGGGAACTGATCGCCGATGGAGAGTTTATCGAGGTCTTCGTCGACGCCGACATCGAGGCCTGCATCGCTCGTGATCCCAAGGGGCTCTATCGCCGGGCGCTCGCTGGCGAGATCAAGAATTTCACCGGCGTCGATCAGGCCTATGAGCGTCCGGAGGGGGCCGAGTTGAAGCTCGACACCGTGCGCGACAGTGCTGCGACGCTCGCCGATCAGGGGGTGGCGGAGCTGAGTAAGCGACGCATTTTCTGACGGCCCTGCCGGTCGCATGAAAGCTTTACCGGCTTGTCGTATGACGGTTGGAGCTGCGGCTGCTCCGCGGGCAACGCAACTCCAATGACAGCCTTCGCGGGGGCGCCGATAACCTGGCTACATAATTAGATAAAATTCCCCATAACGTCTGATGTGGCTGCTGGGGACAGGGGACATCGGCTGGGCAGGAACGTGCTCTCTTGTTCAGAAAGGCCGATTTGGTGCCGGTTTACCCTCAGATTCGATTATCAAAGTTCTGAAGGTTCTGATTCTTTGCCGAATCCCGGTGAGCTCTTGAAATCACACCGGAAAATACAACCATTTGGCGAATAGCCAGTTTATGGGGTATTTATACGGAGGGAGCTGCCTAGCCTGTGGCTAGCTCGTGGGGCACTTTTGGGCGACATACATCACATCAACGACGATAT
>JBQCFU010000069.1:0-2538 GCA_051958775.1 Pseudolabrys sp. | reverse complement strand
TGAAGCCGAGCTGGGGCGGCATCGCCACCGAAGGCGCCATGGCGCTGGCGCCGAGCCTCGACACTATCGGGTTGATGGCGCGCAGCGCCGTGGATATCGCGGAGGTCTGGCCGGCCGTTACCCTGCGTTCCGGCGAAGCATCCGCGATCCGTTCGGCCGCCGTCCGCACGGATGCGTTCGCCGCTGCGGATTCCCAGGGGGCGCGCGCGTGCCGCGAGGCGGCGGCCGACTTTTCGGGGTTGGGGCTATCCGTCAGCGACGCCGGTGGCTTTCCCGAAGATGCCGACGTGCAGGCGCTGATCGTGATGCAGGCGGAGGCGGCGCGCGTGCATCGCGGCCGTTTCGCCGACGAGCGCATCGACCCCGTTCTGCGCAAGCGACTGAGCAAGGGTCTCGGCATCGGCGACGCCGAACTGGCCGCGGCACTGGCGCGCCGTTCGATATTGCTGGAGGCGTTCCTCGGGCAACTCGGCGGCGCCGACGTCGCGCTGCTGCCCGTGATGCCGATCGTCACGCCGGAAGTGGCGGAGGTCGATCCCTCGTCGCCGCGATTCAGCGGCAAGACGCTCTACGCCATGAGCCGTTTCACGCGTTTTGCCAATTATCTCGGCCTGCCGGTCCTCGCCGTGCCGCCCGGTTTCGACGATCGGGGCATGCCTCTGGCGCTGCAGATCGTCGGCCGCCCCGGGAGCGAGGCCTCGCTCATTGCGCTGGGTGTCGCGTTCCAGTCGCGCACCGCCTGGCACGGCATTGTTCCCGCCGCTATCCGCTCCGACATTGCCGCTGAAGAGGGTTCGTATCAGTGACACGACCACAAGCGTCGACCGCGCTCTCCGAACTTCGCATCATCGACCTCACCCGCGTGCGGGCGGGGCCGAACTGCTGCCGCGTGTTCGCGGACTTCGGTGCGGACGTGATCAAGATCGAGGCGCCGCCGGGCGTCGATCCGAACGAAGGCATGAGCGGCGCCCGCGACTCCTCCGACATGGAGAACCTGCACCGCAACAAGCGGTCGGTGACGCTGAACCTGAAGACGCCGGCCGGGCTCGATGTGCTCAAGCGCCTGGTCAAGACGGCTGACGTCGTCGTCGAGAACTTCCGGCCCGACGTCAAGGATCGCCTCGGCATTTCCTATGAGGCTCTCAAAGAGGTCAATCCGCGCATCATCCTCGCGTCGATCTCGGGCTTCGGCCAGTCGGGACCGTATCGCAAGCGCGCCGGCTTCGATCAGATCGCCCAGGGCATGGGCGGCCTGATGAGCGTGACCGGCCTGCCGGGGCAGGGCCCGGTGCGCGCCGGCATCGCGGTCGCCGATCTCACCGCAGGCCTCTACGCGGCGATCGGCATTCTGGTGGCGCTCAACGAGCGCGACCGCTCCGGCGAAGGCCAGTGGGTGACGTCGTCGCTGCTACAGGCGCAGATCGCGCTGCTTGATTTCCAGGCGGCGAAATATCTCGTCGAAGGCGCGGTGCCGGGGCAGGCCGGCAACGATCATCCCTATTCCACGCCGATGGGCGTGGTGCGTACCTCGGACGGCTTCATCAATATCGGCGTCGGCGGCGACGGCCAGTGGAAGGCGTTCTGCAAGGCGATCGGCAGGCCGGAGATGGCCGACGATCCCGACTACGCCACGCTGGCCAAGCGTTTCGCCAACCGGCCGAAGCTGACGCCGATCCTGGCGGACATCTTCGTCACCCGCAGTTCAGCGGACTGGCTGAAAGCTCTCGAGGAACTCGGCGTGCCGGCCGGGCCGATCTACAACATCGGCGAGATGTTCGCCGATCCGCAGGTCGAGCATCTCGGCATCGCGGTTCCCGTGTCCGACCGCGGCCGCGACATCCGCCTGGTCGGCCAGGGCTTCGGCCTGTCGCGTACGCCGTCGAGCATCGTCTCATTGCTGCCCGAAGCGGGCGCCAACAATGAGGAGATTCTCGGCGAACTCGGTTACAGCGGCGCCGACATCGCGGCGCTGAAGAAGGACAAGGTGATCTGACGTGACGGACCCTTCGCGCGAACAGCCCGGCTGGACCGGCCGCTTCTTCGAGGATTTCAAGGTCGGCGACGTCTACAAGCACGCGCTCGGCCGCACCGTCACCGCGACCGACAATGCGTGGTTCACACTGCTGACGCAGAACACCGCGCCGCTGCATTTCGACGTCAATTATGCGAGCCACACCCAGTTCAAGAAGCCGCTGGTGAACTCCTGCTTCACCATCGCCCTCGTGACCGGGCAGACCGTGTCCGACGTGTCGCAGAACGTTTTCGCCAATCTCGGCTGGGACGAGGTCCGCATGCCGCATCCGCTGTTCGAGGGCGATACGGTCTACAGCGAAAGCGAGGTCATCGACATTCGCGAATCGAAGTCGCGCCCCGAAGTCGGCGTCGTGACGGTGAAGACCCTCGGCTACAATCAGGATGGCGACATCATCATCACGTTCAAGCGCACGCTGCTCGTCTACCGGCGCGGGCAGGGGCCGTCGGGCCGGCACCGTCCGGCGCCGAAGCAATCCCGAAACTGATTTCGCAGGCGGTGAAATC
>JBQCFU010000068.1:0-2786 GCA_051958775.1 Pseudolabrys sp. | reverse complement strand
AGCGTTCGAGTTCCGTTGCATTGAGCATGGGCCGACCATTGGCGGTCGCGGCGCCGGGGTCAAGCGCTCCTGCTTTCCCCGCGCGACGGTCTTGTCTAAGCTTCCGGCCAGATCAGCGATCGGGCCTGTTGTATGTGGCGTAGCCGGATCATGAACGCTCTCCTGTGCACCGTCGCGGCATTGGCTGCGCTGGGCGCTGTGGTGCCGGCTGATGCCGATTCCGACAGTACGATCGGCCGACCCGATCCGGTCGAAGCGGACGCACCGGCAGTGACCGGCGCCGCGGAGCATCACACCGCGCCGGCGCGGCCGCGCAGATCCGCGATCCCGTTGCCGAAGCCCGCGCCGGGCACACCCGCCGCTGATGCGAAGCCGGCAGCGAAAGACAGCGCCGCGGCCACGGCGATCAGCCCACCGGTACCCGTCCCCGCCGCCAAACCGACCGCCGCGGTAGCCCCGCCACCCACGATGAGCCCGCGCGAACGCAGCTCCATCGAAGCCGCGCTGATTTTCTCCGGCGATTACACCGGGCCGGTCGACGGCGACGATGCCTGGACCAGCGCGGTGAAAGCATTCCAGCGGCGCATCAATGCCAAGGTTACCGGCACGCTGGCGCCGGAGGAGCGTGATCGGCTTCTCGCCGCGCACAAGTCGCGCGAAAGCGAATACGGCTGGGCCGTGACCGACGATGCCGCCACCGGCGTCCGTCTGGGCGTGCCGCGCAAGCTCATGCCGATCGAGCAGACGACGCGGGAAGGCACGCGCTTCACCTCGCGGCACGGTGATATCCAGGTCGAGACGTTCCGCATCGCCAACGGCCTGACGCTCGGCGCGCTGTTCGAAATGGAACGCAGCAAGCCGCGGCCGCGCCGTGTCGAATCGAGCAATCTGCGCGATCCGCGCTTCACCATTTCCGGCATGCAGGGGCTGCGTCGCTTCGCCATGCACGCGCAAGCAAATACCGGCGAGATCCGGGGCTTCACTGTCAGTTACGATCAGGCGCTGGAAGGTATCGTCACGCCGCTCGCGACGGCGATGGCCAACAGTTTCGTCGCGTTCCCGGCGGGCGCTGCGACTGCCGCCCACCGGACGCAGCGTGTCACTTACGGCAGCGGCGTGATCGTCTCGGCGTCGGGCGATATCGTCACCGACCGCGCGCTCACCGAGGATTGCCAGACCATCACCGTCGCGCATCTCGGCCCGGCGGAGCGGGTCGCAACGCGCGACAGCATCGCGCTGCTGCGGATCTATGGCGCACGCAACCTGACGCCGGCCGCGACCACCACGCCTGGCTCCAGCGGCGATGTGATCGTGCGCGCATTTCCCGATCCGCAAGCGCAAGACGGAGGCGCCGGAGTGAAGGAAACTCGTGCGCGACTCGCCACCACCGGTGCCGCCATGCGTCTCGATCCGGCGCCCGCGGTTACCAGCGCCGGCGCCGGCGTGTTCGACAACGAGGGCCGATTGATCGGTCTGCTGTCACCTAAGGGGATGCAGCTCGCCAGCGCCGAAGCCGTCGCACCGCCGAGCGGATTGACGCCCGCAAGCGTGATTCACGATCTGCTGCCGGGCGCACCAACGCCGAGCACCGCACCGGCCGCAGCCAGCATGGTGCGCATCGTCTGCGTGCGGCCGTAACCAGCCGCTTCTATTTTTATTGAGCGTGATCTTGTCCGAAAACGGCTTCGCACCCTCGGGTCAAGCCGAGGGCGGGCCTTTTCGGGATCACGCTCTATTTATGCGTGAACTTCGCCGGACGCTTGGCGATGAAGGCAGCCATGCCTTCCTTCTGATCTTGCGTCGCGAACAGCGAATGAAACACACGCCGTTCGAACCGTACGCCTTCGGCGAGCGATGTTTCGAACGCGGCATTGACCGCTTCCTTCGCCAGCAACGTGGCCGGCAGGCCCATGGATGCGATCGTTTCCGCGATCTTCATCACCTCATCCATCAGTTGCGCCAACGGCACGATACGCGCGACGAGACCGGAGCGCTCCGCCTCCTGCGCGTCCATCATCCGGCCGGTAAGCACCATGTCCATCGCCTTCGCTTTGCCGATGGCGCGGGTCAGCCGCTGCGTGCCGCCGATGCCGGGGATCACGCCGAGCTTGATCTCCGGCTGACCGAACTTGGCGTTATCGGCTGCGATGATCATGTCGCATTGCATCGCCACTTCGCAGCCACCACCGAGCGCAAAGCCCGCGACCGCGGCGATGATCGGCTTGCGCGCACGCGCGGCCGCGTCCCAATTGCCGGCGAAATTACCGAGCAGCACGTCGGCATAGCTCTTGTCGGCCATCTCCTTGATGTCGGCTCCGGCAGCGAACGCCTTGTCCGAGCCGGTGAGGATCATGCAGCCGATGCCGGCGTCAGCTTCGAACGCAGCGATCGCCTGCGCCAGTTCGGCCTTCAGCGCGGAGTTGAGCGCATTGAGCGCATCCGGCCGGTTCAGCCGGATGACGCCGACGCGGCCTTTGGTTTCGACGAGAAGATGCTGATTGTTCATGACAATGTCTCCGGCTGACGGCGGGGTTCGATCATTTCTGGCACACCGGGCAATAGAACGTCGAGCGACCGCCCTGGACGATCCGCTTCACAGTGCCGGTGCATCCCTGCGTCGGGCATTTTTCGCCCTCGCGGTCATAGACGCGGAAGTGATGCTGGAAATAACCGAGTTCGCCGTCGGTCTGGCGATGATCGCGCAACGACGAGCCTCCGGCTTCGATCGCTGCGTTGAGCACGGTCTTGATCGCCGGCACCAGCGCCTCCGCACGCTCATTGGGCGC
>JBQCFU010000067.1:0-9489 GCA_051958775.1 Pseudolabrys sp. | reverse complement strand
CTCGCCGATTGTCTGCAGACCGCGACATGGCTGGTGCGCGCGCTCGATCAGCGCGCCCGTACCATTCTCAAAGTGGCGAGCGAAATCGTGCGCCAGCAGGACGCGTTCTTCGTTCACGGCGTCAACCATCTGCGGCCGATCAATCTCAAGATTGTCGCCGAAGCGATCGGTATGCATGAATCGACGGTGTCGCGCGTCACTGCCAACAAATACATGGCGACCAGCCGCGGTATTTTCGAGTTGAAATATTTTTTCACGGCCGCGATCGCCGCAACCGACGGTGGCGAGGCGCACTCGGCCGAGGCGGTGCGCCACCGGATCAAGCAGTTGATCGATGACGAAGCGACAACCGATATCATGTCTGAGGATACGCTGGTTGACCGTATGAAGGAAGCTCTCATCGATATTGCACGGCTTAACGTCGCGAAATATCGGGAGGCCATGCATATCCCGTCGTCGGTCCAGCGGCGGCGCGAAAAGCAGGCGGCGTTGCGCGCCTGATCGTCACAGACTGCCCAAACGCCGTGCAAAGCCCTCTTCCACGACGCCCGGAAACTTGGCATCGTTCGGGTGGAATCGCTTTGCTTCGATCCCGCGCGAACAGTGGAGGTGACGATGGCCTTTCGTGTTTCCGGACGTAACCTCGAGATCGGTGAGGCGATGCAAGAAAGAATTTCCGAACGCGTGCGCGGTGCAACCGCGAAATATTTCGATGGCGGATTCTCCGGTCATGCCACCGTCGGCAAAGACGGCTTCGGTTATCTGACGGAATGTGTCGTGCATCTGGATTCCGGCGTGACGCTGGAAGCGGAAGGCATGTCCGCGGATGCGTATGACAGCGCCGACCAAGCAGCGAACAATATCGAGAAGCGGCTCCGTCGCTACAAGCGCAAGCGCACCGATCACCGCGATGGGCGCGATAAACGTACGGTTGATTGACCCTTTCTGGACCGTTTCAGGGGCCGGGAAGGGCCATTGACGGGACAGGGGACGGTGCCTATGGTCCGCGCCTTTCCAGCACATCCACGCCGCTAACATCATCCGAGCCCCGGACAGTTCCATGCCGCTTACCGATCTTGTCGCGCCGAATGCGGTGATCCCGGCGCTTGCGGTCGCCAGCAAAAAGCAGGCCCTGCAGGAACTCGCTGCACGCGCGGCGACGCTGTGCGGGCAGAGCGAAAGTTCGATTTTCGAAATCCTGCAGCAGCGCGAAAAGCTTGGTTCGACTGCCGTGGGCAATGGCGTCGCCATCCCGCACGGCAAGCTGCCGAAGCTCGGCCGTTTGTTCGGATTGTTTGCGCGGCTTGAAAAGCCGATCGATTTCGAAGCGCTGGATGGTCAGCCGGTTGATCTGATATTTCTGCTGCTAGCGCCCGAAGGCGCCGGCGCCGATCATCTCAAGGCGCTGGCACGCGTGGCGCGGCTGTTGCGCGATCAGACGGTGGCCGCAAAATTGCGCGAGTCGCACACGGCGGATGCACTCTACGCCGCGCTCGCGATGTCTCCCGCCAGCGCGGCGTAATCGTTACACTCACTTTTGCCGGATGAAAGCCGCGCACGCTGTGCGCGGCTCATGCGTTATTCAGTGCACATTCAATTAGTGCACGCTCACCGGCTGGAGCGAGTGGCTCCAGGCATTGGCGACGGCCGCTTCGCGGCTGTCGGTCAGCATCATCGGCGTGCCGTCGGCTGCATGCAGCGCGAACAGCTCGATGCCGTCAGCCATTTCCGGGACTTGCGGGAACAGCGATTTCACGTCCTCGGAGCGGACCGGTTTCACATAGGCAATCTGGCCGTCACCCAAATGGGCGAGGGCTTCCTGCGTGATCACCGGATGCAATTCGGTTTCGGTGGCGTTGTCGGTTTTGTTGGTCAGATTGGTCACGTTGGTCATGGCTCTCGATCCTTTCTGTGCGCTTGGTCGAGCCCTTCTTGTTGGTACTTCGCCGTTACAGAGTTCGCTCAGTCCTGCTCGCTGATTGCGATCGACCGGACGACGCGTTCCGGCTCCGGCCGAGCCAGATCGACGGACAGCAGTCCGTTTTTCAGGTCGGCGCCGAGAACCTCCATGCCGTCGGCCAGCACAAAGGTGCGCTGGAACTGGCGCGCGGCGATGCCGCGGTGGAGGTATTGCCGGGTCTTGTCGTCCTGCTGCCGGCCACGGATCACCAACTGGTTTTCCTCGATGGTGACGTCGAGCTGTTCCCGGGTGAACCCGGCAACCGCCAGCGTGATGCGCAGCCGGTCCGGCTGCCCTTCGCTGCGGGTGATCCGCTCGATGTTGTAGGGAGGATAACCGTCGGAGCCCTTGGCGACGCGATCGAGCACGCGCTCGATTTCGTCAAAACCCAGGAGAAACGGGCTGGACAGGGACGGAACTCTGGTCATGGACGTCAAAGCCCTCGTGAGAAGCGACTTTGTATGAGGGCCCTTGCGGCGCCCCCTTCCCGGACGGACTTCGCCCGCCCGGCGCTCCGAATATGGGGGGTGGCCGGAGGCGCCGCAAGAACATCGGGAACTTTTCGGTCTGGCCATTCCTGAGGCGCGCGGGTGGCCTCCGGGCTTTGCCGGCCCGCTCGAACGAGGGTGGATGAGGTGCCAAGACTGCCGCGAGGCTCGATCGGGCGGCGGCGGTGTAGCGCGTGTGATCGCGGCACGTTCTTTTGCGTCTTGCTCGATGCCGATCATGCATCCGGGCGGGCGGTCGTCGCGCGCCTGTTTTTTCCGTCGATGCAGAACGATGCGTGATGCCGCGCACGAGAACATGACAAACACCGCGCTGATGCAATCGATAAAATTTGAATCGTTTGCCTTAACGCATTCGCTTGCAAGCGTTCATGGTAAAGCGCGCGTTGCGGTTTTTACGTTACTTCGGCAAAAACTTTTCGCGCATCGTCCATAAGCAAATAGAGCCGTTAGTTTCCTCGCGTCGAACAACGCATTCGGCGGACAGGGAGCGGCCCGTGACAGCGCAAGGACTGATCGCACAAGCGCAGAATTTCGAAGGTCAGGTGTTCGGCCAAGTGTTCGAACGCGACGATGCATTCTTTGCGCAGTCTTCAGAGCAGCGCGTGATCAGCGCGGCGAAGATCGTCTGCATTCTGCTCGCCGGCGTATCGCTCGCATTCAGTTTCTTCGACGTCATCGAAGTGCGATCGCTGACCGATGCACAGACGATGCTGAAAAATCGCATCAGTCCCGTGCTGGCAGCAGTGTTGCCTGGTGCGCGTGAAGATGCAGCTTCAGAACACGTGGTGGTCAAAGCCGAATTCCTGCGCGACGTCGGCGCGACGGCGCGGACGCCGTATCGCTCGCCTTACGTGCTGACCGACATCGATCTTGCCGCGCGCACATCGTCGCAGCCGATTGTCGCCTCTGTTCCGACACCACCGGTGAAACCGCAACAGAATCCGACGTTGCAAAACGTCGCGCCGCAGAACGGGGCCTCGCAGACTTTGACCAAAGCCGCACCGCCCACGGTGCCCGCGCCGCGTATGGCCGCTGCTCCGTCGCCTGCCCCCGCCATGCTCGTATCAGCCGATGTCCCGACCATGAGCACGCGTGCGCCGCGCCCGATGATGGCGGAACGCGCTGTTGTGTCTTCCGCTTCGATCAAGGCGCCGCCGGCGATGGTGCTGGCATCGGCTTCGCCGGACGATCTCATCAATATGCCGCCGCTGGAGAACCCGGAGCCGTTGGCGAAGCCGGCAAGCTTGACGTTGCTGGCGCCCGAAGCGTCACGTGCGGTGACGCCGCCAGCCGCTGTGGACATCGCGCCGTCGCCGGCAATGCCGTTCCCGTCACTCGCTGCCGTGCCGCTGCCGCGGCCTTCGCCGGAGCGTGAGGATGGCCCGCTTGTGCCGACGCCGGCGGAGTTGCTCGGCCTCGACATCAACGCCAAGGAGCGGGCCAAGGCCGAACGCTGCCTTGCCAATGCCGTCTATTTCGAATCGCGCAGCGAGCCGGTGCGCGGCCAGATGGCGGTGGCGCAGGTGGTGATGAACCGCGTGTTCTCGCCGTTCTATCCGAAGGATGTCTGCTCGGTCGTCTATCAGAACGCCAGCCGGCGTCTGGCCTGCCAGTTCACCTTCGCCTGCGACGGCAAGAGCAAGGCGATCCACGATCGCGGCTCATGGGCGCGCGCCGTGCGCATCGCCAAGCAGACGCTCGACGGCAAGCTGTGGGTGCCGGAAGTGGCGAAGTCGACGCACTATCATGCGATGTATGTGCGCCCGAACTGGATTCACGAGATGCGCCGCTACTTCAAGACCGGGCTGCACCTGTTCTATCGCCCCTATAACTGGGGCGATGGCTCCGACGAGCCCGGCTGGATGAAGCCGCTGAAGACGGCCGCCGCGAAGCACTGACCTTCCGGTTGCTGCATCGGTAAAACAAAAAAGCCGCCCCGGTGGGCGGCTTTTTCATCGGTGATTGTCACCACCGGAAGTTGGTGGAGCCAGGCGGGATCGAACCGCCGACCTCCTGCATGCCATGCAGGCGCTCTCCCAGCTGAGCTATGGCCCCGAAACGGGAAACGGCTGGCTTATACTAGCTCTCTTCCTCTTTGTCTCCTGCGTCGCCGATAATATCGGTGACGTCGTCGTCGTTATCGTCGGTTTCCTCGATGAAGGTGTCATCGTCGCTGGCGTCGTCGCCTGCGTCCTCATCGACATCCACATCGTCGTCGGCGGTCGCCTTCTTGCTGCCGGATGCCTCGGCATCGGCGTCCTCGAGCGACACGAAATCGGCATCCGCCGTCTCCGGCTCGACCGCCACGTTCTTGACCGGCGCGCGCGCCGCATCACTGCGGGTGGCGCGGGTGGTGACGACCGGAACCACGAACACTGCCTCGCATTTCGGGCAGATGATCGGGTCCTTGTTCAGATCGTAAAACTTAGCCCCGCAACTGGCGCAAAGGCGTTTGGTGCCGAGCTCAGGTTTGGCCACGTGACAATCCTTGGAAGAGCCTTGCCTGAGGGACTTGTCTTGGGACGAGCCTCTAGGAAGGCGGCAGAAAAATCGTGCTTCACTTGGCCAGTCAATCGCCCGCTGTCAATAGCGCAAACGATGCCCCGCGCCTGATGTGCGTCAGGGGCGCCCCCGCCGGCCCGCAGCGCCAGCCCGGCCGTGCGGCATCGCGGGGCCCGGCTACCGGGTGACGGGCCGCGCTGCCCCGTGTTAGGACGGCGCCGCATTTTCCGGGACATTTGCCCGCTCGTTTCCGCTCCATCCGCTTTGCCGGCGGACGCGGCATGCAGAAGGAACCTCCGACTTGACCGACGCCGCTTCCGTCCAGCCGCTCGCCGCCCGCCGCAGTGGGGCGCTCACTGGCCGTCTGCGCGCCCCGGGCGACAAGTCGATCTCGCACCGGGCTTTGATACTCGGGGCGATGACCGTGGGCGAAACGCGGATCACCGGGCTTCTGGAAGGCGAGGACGTCATCAACACCGGCAAGGCCATGCGCGCACTCGGCGCGCAGGTCGAGCGCGGCGACGACGGCGTCTGGCGGGTGCGGGGCGTCGGCGTTGGCGGCTTCGCCCAGCCGCAGGCGCCGCTTGATTTCGGCAATTCCGGCACCGGCTGCCGGCTGGTGATCGGTGCTGTGGCGGGCTGTCCGGTGCAGGCGACATTTGACGGCGATGCCAGCCTGCGCAAGCGGCCGATGAAGCGGGTGCTTGATCCGCTGGCCCGGATCGGCGCGCGGGTGGTGTCGGTGGGCGAGGGTGACCGGCTGCCGCTGGTGCTGCGCGGGGCGATGGATCCGCTGCCGATCGAGTACGAGCCGCCGGTGGCCTCGGCGCAGCTCAAATCGGCCGTGTTGCTGGCGGGGCTTGCCGCGCCCGGCAAGACGATCGTAATCGAGGCGGAAGCGACCCGCGACCATACCGAGCGGATGCTTCGCCAGTTCGGCGCCGAGATCAAATCCACCAATCACGGCGATCATGGCCGGCGCATCGTGCTGACCGGCCAGCCGGAGCTGACGCCGGCCGACGTGGTGGTACCGTCCGATCCGTCATCGGCGGCGTTCGCGATGGTCGGCGCGCTGGTGACGCCGGGCTCCGACATCGTTCTCGAAAACGTGATGATGAACCCGCTGCGCACCGGTCTGTTCACCACGCTCAAGGAGATGGGTGCGTCGATCGAGACGGTGACGTCACGCAATGAAGGCGAGGAGATCGCCGATCTGCGCGTCATGTTCTCGGGGCTGAAAGGCGTCGACGTGCCGGCCGCGCGCGCGCCTTCGATGATCGACGAATATATCGTGCTGGCGGTCGCTGCCGCGTTCGCCGAGGGCGAGACGCGCATGCGGGGCCTGCAGGAGCTGCGCGTGAAGGAATCCGACCGTCTCGCCGCCACTGCCGACATGCTGCGGGTCAACGGCGTCGACATGGAGATCGACAAGGACGACCTGATCGTCCGCGGCAAGGGCCGTGCGCCGGGCGGCGGTCTCGTTGCCACTCACATGGATCACCGCCTTGCCATGGCGGCGCTGATGATGGGCCTTGCCAGCGACGAGCCGGTTCGGGTCGATGATACGAGTTTCATCGCCACCAGCTTTCCGGGCTTCGTCGAGACGATGCGCGCGCTGGGTGCCGATCTGAGCTGACAAATAAAAAACCGCCCACGGCCGTTGCCATGGACGGTCTTTTCAGAACGGATTATTCCGCCGCTGCTTTCAGCGATTCCGCCGTGTCGGCAGCTTCCAGCGATACCGCGAAGGCCTGGATGATCGCGGCGAAGCGTGCCGCGGTCTGGATCGCATCTTCGCTGACGCCGGCATCACGCAGCACCTTGTCGTGCGCGTCGATGCACTTGCCGCAGCCGTTGATCGCCGACACCGCCAGCGACCACAGCTCGAAATCGGCCTTGTCGACACCGGGATTGCCGATGATGTTCATGCGCAGCCTCGCCGGCTTGGTCTCATAGGCCTTGTTCGAGGCGAGATGGACGAAGCGGTAATAGACGTTGTTCATCGACATCACCGCGACGGCGGCATGCGCGGCGTCGAGCGCGGCATCGGACAGATGCTGCCGCGCGAGCTGCTCGAACGCATGCGCCAGCGCCGGATTGCGCGTCGCGATCGCGCAGGCAACGAACAGGCCGTAGCGCTGCTGTGCCGGCAAGGTCTCGTCCGACAGCATCGACGAGACGTTGAGCTTGATATCCTTGGCGAAGGCCGGCAGCCGGTCCTTCAGTTGATCGACAGTCACGCTGATCTCCAGAAGCTTGAATCGTGAACTTGAAACGACGCGGGCGGAACGTGTGACCGTCCCGCCCCCGTATTGGCGCTTCGCGCCAGACTGGCTTGTGAAAGCTCAGGCGGCCTTCAGCACGTCACCGCCGACTTCGCGGTTGCACGGGCACAGCTCGTCGGTCTGCAGCGCGTCGAGCACGCGCAGCGTGTCCTTCGGGTTGCGGCCGACATTGAGGTTGGTCGCATAGACGTGCTGGATCGTGTTGTCCTGATCGACGATGAAGGTGTAGCGATACGCCACGCCATCCGGCGAACGGATGCCGAGTTGATCGACCAGCGAGCCCTTGGTGTCGGCAAACTGCCAGATCGGCAGCTTGGTGAGATCCTTGTGGTCGCGGCGCCAGGCCAGCTTGACGAATTCGTTGTCGGTCGAGCCGCCGAGCACCACCGCGTCGCGGTCGGCGAACTCGCTGGCGAGACGCGCGAACTCGGCGATCTCGGTCGGGCAGACGAAGGTGAAATCCTTCGGATAGAAGAAGATGATCTTCCACTTGCCCGGGAAGCTCTTCTCGGTCAGTTCCTCGAATGCCGACTGGCCGCCTTCCTGGTGGTTCTGGAACCCCGGCTTCACGCCGGTCACGGAAAATGACGGAATCTTGTCGCCAATACCAAGCATGCTTTTTCGCTCCTTTTTGTCGTCTTTTTGCTGCTACGAGGAAGTTCAACCGCTAAAACGCGACGATTTCGACCTTTTGCAACGCACAACGGCTTCGTGCGGTGCGAGAGACGGTAAGTCAAATTGGTTTTTCTAACCTGTGCGATAAGATAAAATTATCAAGGAATTCGGGATGATCATCGCCATCGACGGCCCGGCGGCGTCCGGCAAGGGAACCCTCGCCAAGCACCTGGCGGCGCATTACCGGCTGCCGCATCTCGACACCGGGCTCTTGTACCGGGCGGTCGGCAAGGCGGTGATCGACCGGGGCGGCGATCCGGCCGACGCGGCTGCGGCGGCGGCTGCCGCGCAGGCGCTCGACCTTGCCCACATCGACGAGACTGCCTTGAAAGCTGACCGGTTCGGCAATGCCGCTTCGGTTGTGGGGGCGATTCCGCCCGTCCGGGAGGCGCTGCTCGCGTTCCAGCGGCGATTTGCAGCGACACCGGGTGGTGCGGTGCTCGATGGACGCGACATCGGCACGGTGATCGCGCCGCAGGCCGAGGTGAAAATCTTTGTCACCGCCTCGCCCGAGGCGCGGGCCCAGCGCCGGCTCAAGGAACTGCTGGGGCGCGGCGAGACGGCTGATGAGGCCACTGTGCTAGCCGATATCCGCAAGCGAGATGCGCGCGACGCAGAGCGGACGGTCGCGCCATTCCGTCCAGCCGAAGACGCGCACTTGCTGGACACCACGCACTTGGCTATAGAACCGGCCGTCCGGGCGGCTCTCGACATCGTCGAGGCTATCCGAGCGGGCCGAGGGCGCGGCTGACCGTCCCTCGCGGTTGGAGGACCAAAGCCCCGTTCGCGCCTCGATGCAGCGCTCCGGACTGCATCATCGTTCCGATCACACGGTTATTGCGCCGGCCATCCATCTTGTGTGGAGGCCGCCGTTGGCTTTGCGAGCCACCGGCCCGCGTGTTGGGAACGCCCCCGTACACTCGCCGGCGCACCGCTGAGGATTTTGGATGGCTACTGCTGCAGCAGCTAAAACCGCTTCGCGTGAAGATTTTGCCGCGATGCTCGACGAGTCCTTCAACCATGGCAACATGCAGGAAGGCTCCGTCATCAAGGGCACCGTCGTCGGCATCGAAAAGGATATGGCGATCATCGACGTCGGTCTGAAGACCGAAGGTCGCGTGGCGCTGCGTGAGTTCACCGGCCCGGGCCGGCAGAACGAGATCAAGGTTGGCGACACCGTCGAGGTCTATCTCGACCGGATCGAGAACGCGCTCGGTGAAGCCGTTCTGTCGCGCGACAAGGCGCGCCGCGAAGAGAGCTGGGGCAAGCTCGAGAAGTCGTTCAACGCCAACGAGAAGGTGCAGGGCACCATCTTCAACCAGGTCAAGGGCGGCTTCACCGTCGACCTCGACGGCGCCGTGGCGTTCCTGCCGCGCTCGCAGGTGGACATCCGCCCGATCCGCGACGTCACCCCGCTGATGAATTCGCCGCAGCAGTTCCAGATCCTCAAGATGGATCGCCGCCGCGGCAACATCGTCGTGTCGCGTCGGACCGTGCTCGAAGAGACCCGCGCCGAACAGCGCCAGGAGCTGGTGCAGAACCTCGAAGAGGGTCAGGT
>JBQCFU010000066.1:0-5522 GCA_051958775.1 Pseudolabrys sp. | reverse complement strand
CGACCAGTTCGGCGGTCTGGCCCATATTGAGTTCGGTGATCGGGTCGGTAAGGCCGCGCTCGAGCCCGATGATCGGCTTGAAGAAGCCAGGGCGAACGCCGAGCAGCGTTTGCAGCTTGGCCCCGGTCGAGCGCGCGCCGTTGAGCCGGGCGAACCAGTTCACGGCGCTGCGGCTGAACACCAGCGGTGAATGGCTGAGGGCGTCGGTGCCGCCCGCCAACACGAGATTCGATTTGCCGTCGCGGATTGCGCGGAACGCCTGATCGATCGACAGCATGCCGGAGCCGCAATTGATCTGCACCGTATAGGCCGGCATCTGGTCGCCCATGCCGAGCCGCAGCGCGGCGACACGGGCAGGGTTCATCTCGTCGGCGATGACGCTGACGCAGCCGAGGACCACTTCGTCGAAGGTGTCGGGGGCGAAGGGCTGCCGCATCAACAGCGGCCGCCCGCATTGCACGGCGAGATCGACCGGGGTGAACGGGCCGGGCTTGCCGCGCGCCTTGATGAACGGCGTCCGCGCGCCGTCGACGATATAGACCGGCCGGTGGCTCATTGTGCCGCGTCCGGTTGTGCTGTCGCTGGCGATGATACGCCTCCCTGGTTGCGGGCGCCGCGCCCCACGAGATCTTCCGGCGCAAAGTCGTCGACGGCAATGACGGCCGCAACTGCTTTCGCGGCGGTGCGCAGCGCGTCGGCATCGGCCGCCGAAATAGTACCCTGCCGCTGCGCCTGATCGATATCGCGCGTATGCGCAGCGCGCATTTTATCGCGGATCGGCTGGACTTTCGTCGCCAGGGCGAAGGCGTGCCGCAGCAACGCGACACCGTCGGTGTCGTCAGTCTCGTCGCGGTTCCGATAAAGCCCGGTCACCAGCCGGTCACGCGTCGCGCTCGGCTCGGTGATGATGGCGGCGCACTCCTGCGTCACGCGATCGCTCGGGCCGCGGCGGCGCGGGCCGAACGGGAGGATCATCGGCCGCAACACCCCGGCCACCGGCCGGCTCGGGAAGTTGGCGATGATCTCGTTGAACCGTGCTTCGATGGTGGCGAAGCTCGATTCCAGACAGAAGGTCAGCAACGGCAGGTCGGCGGCCAGCCGGCCTTCGTCGTTCCAACGCTTCAGCGCCGCGCTCGACAGATACAATTCCGAGAGAATGTCGCCGAACCGCGCCGACACCATCTCCTGTCGCTTCAATCCGCCGCCGAGGCTGAGCAGCGCGAGATCGACGGCGAGCGCGAATGCCGAGGTATAGCGGCCGAGTTGCCGATAGAAGCGTGTCGCTGCCCCGGCATCGGGTGCCGGTGCAAACAGCGCGCCGGTCCAGGCGCGGCCGAGGGCGCGGCCCGCATTGGCGAGGCTGTGTCCCACATGGCCCCAGAACGCGCGATCGAAGGCATCGAGGCCGCGTGCGCGATCGCTGTCCTGAAGCGCCAGCATCTCTTTCAAGAGATAAGGATGGCTGCGGATCGCGCCCTGGCCGAACTGGATCAGGCTGCGGGTGACGATGTTGGCACCCTCCACGGTGATGCCGATCGGCACCGCGCGATAGAGATTGCCGAGGTAGTTGAGCGGGCCGTCGATGATGCCCTTGCCGCCGTGCACGTCCATGGCGTCGTCGACGCTGGCGCGCATCCGGTCGGTGGCTTGCGATTTCATGATGGCGGTGACGACGGCGGGATGGTGTCCATCGTCGATCGCCGCGCAGGTCATGCGCCGTGCGGCGTCGAGCAAGTAAGCGGCAGCGGCCATGCGACCGAGCCGCTCCTGGATCGCCTCGAATTTGGCGATCGGCACATGGAATTGTTCGCGAATGCGCGCATAGGCGCCGGTGACGTCGGCGGTGAACGCTGTGGCGGCAGCAGACAGCGATGGCAATGAAATGCCGCGCCCGGCCGCGAGCGCACTCATCAACATCTTCCAGCCCTTGCCGCATTGCTCGCGACCGCCGATCACATGATCGAGCGGGATAAACACGTCGCGGCCCCAGTTCGGGCCGTTCTGGAAGAATTGCATCGCCGGCAGATGTCGACGGCCGATCTCGATGCCGGGCAGGTTGGTCGGCACCAGCGCGAGCGTGATGCCGATCTCGTCCTGATCGCCGATCAGGTGATCGGGGTCGGACAGCTTGAAAGCAAGACCGAGCACGGTCGCGATCGGTCCAAGCGTGATGTAGCGCTTGTGCCAGTTGAGCCGGATGCCGAGGACGTCCTGGCCGTCGAAGGTGCCGCGGCAGACCACGCCGGTATCGATCATGGATGCGGCGTCGGAGCCTGCTTCCGGGCTGGTGAGACCGAAGCAGGGAATTTCTTCGCCGCACGCCAGCCGCGGCAGCCAGTAGTCGCGCTGCGCCTGCGTGCCGAACTGCAGCAACAGTTCGCCGGGGCCGAGCGAGTTCGGCACCATCGCCGTCACCGCGGTGGTGAGCGAGCGTGACGACACTTTGCGGATCACCTCCGAGTGAGCATATGCGGAGAAACCAAGCCCGCCATATTGCTTCGGGATGATCATCGCGAAGAAGCGATGCGCCTTGAGGAAATCCCAGACCTGCGGCGGCAGGTCATGCCACTCCCAGTTGATGCGCCAGTCGTCGGCCATGGCGCAGAGCTCTTCGACCGGTCCGTCGAGGAATGCTTTCTCCTCGTCGGACAATCGCGCCGGCGCGAAGGCGAGAAGCTTTGCCCAATCCGGATTGCCGGTGAACAGATCGGCATCCCACCACACGTCGCCGGCTTCGATCGCCTCGCGCTCGGTCTCCGACAAGCTCGGCAGGGCATGCCGCGCCAGGCCGAAGATCGGCTTGGTCAGAAAGTCCCGCCGGAACGAGGATGATCTTGGTTGCGTTGAATGGGACTGCAGGGACATGGACTGCCGGAATCCTTGGAGCTACCAACAAGCCGTGGCGGCGGATATGGTTCCTCACAACATTGTCGCCGGCAAATATTGATTCCGTATTGATATTTATCCGGTAATCGACGGGTGGCCGGCGTGTTCGATCGCGTGAAAGCTTACCTCAGCGAGGCCATCCTGCGCTATCTGTCAAAGCCGACAGCGCGCTATGCCCCGTTTTTCGCCCCGGAGCCGCATATCCTGCGGAATGCGCTGCAGCCGGGCGATATCCTGCTGGTGGAAGGCAACACCCGGCTCAGCGCGATTATCAAATTCCTAACCCAGTCCACATGGTCGCATGCGGCGCTTTACGTCGGCGACCGAAGGCCGCAGGGCCGCTCCACCAATGACGACCTGGTGCTGCTGGAAGCCGATGCCGAGGTCGGCGTCACTCTCGTGCCGCTCACCAAATATGCACATTTCAACCTGCGCATCTGTCGACCGGTCGGCATTACGCTGGAGCAGCGCTATGCGGTAATCGACTATGCGCTGGAGCGAATCGGCCGTCCGTATGATTCGAAGCAGATCGTCGATCTCGCGCGCTATCTGTTTCCCTATCCGCCGGTGCCGGTCTGGTTTCGTCGCCGGATGCTGGCGATCGGGGCCGGCGATCCGACCAAGGCGATCTGCTCGGCACTGATCGGTGAAGCCTTCGCCTCGATCCGCTATCCGATCCTGCCGGAGCAGATCACCCATAACGGTCGGGTCATCGGCATTGCGCCATTCGTGGAGCGGGAAATCGAGCATATTCGCAGGCACGGTCTTTATACGCCGCGCGATTTCGATGTGTCGCCCTATTTCCGCATCGTCAAACCGGTGCTGGAGTCCGGCTTCAATTTCAGTACGCTGCCGTGGATGCCGCCGGAGCAGTAGCTCGTTTTCGAGCGAAGTGGATACCGGTTCGCGTGAAGAAAACGCGATAAATAAACATGCTATGTGCCGGCGGATGCTTCGCCCAATCCGGATCGACGCTTCGCGCGCGGCGAATTGATCCCGCCGAAAGTCGTTGATGGCGTCACGCGCGCGACATTCTAGAATAGGCCATGCAGGAGAGATGACGATGGCCCAAGAGATGTCCCGTGAGATATCGGCACGGCAACGCGCGAAAGCATTCTGCGATCGGTACGCCTTGCAGATTCCCATTCTGCAAGCACCGATGGCCGGCGCGTGCCCGGCGTCGCTGGCGATTGCGGTCGCCCAGGGCGGCGGTATGGGCGGCATGGGCGGCTTGATGACATCGCCTGACGGCATTCTCGCCTGGGCGAGCGAGGTCCGCGCCAGCAGCAACGGCGCATTCCAGATCAATCTCTGGGTGCCCGACCCCCCGCCGGTGCGTGACGCAGCGGCAGAGACGCGTGTGCGCGACTTCCTCGGCCAGTTCGGTCCGGCCGTGCCGGAAGAAGCCGGCAATGCCAAGCTGCAGGACTTCGCGCAACAATGCGAAGCGATGCTTGACGCTGGTGCGCCGGTGGTGTCGTCGATCATGGGCGTGTTTCCGGAGCGCTTTGTCGCGCGGCTGAAGGAGCGCGGCGTTGCGTGGTTCGCCACGGTGACGACGCTTGCCGAAGCGCAACAATCGCAGCGCGCTGGTGCCGATGCGCTGATCGTGCAAGGCACGGAAGCCGGCGGTCATCGCGGCGCGTTCGACAATGCCGCAGCGGAACGGCAGGGCGGCACGCTGCTCGCTTTGTTGCCGCGTATCGCCGACAAGATCGATCTTCCGCTGATCGCAACCGGCGGCATCGGCGACGGCCGCGCCATTGCCGCAGCGCTGACGCTGGGTGCCAGCGCGGTGCAGATCGGTACGGCGTTGCTCCGTTCGCCGGAAGCGAAAATGCCGGCACCCTATGCGGATACTCTGATAGAACTCGAGCCGGAAGGCACGGTGCCGACCCGCGCCTTCAGCGGCCGGCTCGGCCGCGCGGCGATCAATGATTATGTGAAGGCAACCATGGCGCCCGACGCACCGAAGCCGGCGCCCTATCCGGTGCAGCGTGGCCTCGCGACACCGATGCGGGATGCTGCGGGTCGCGCTGGCGACGCGCAGCACATGCAGATCTGGGCCGGGCAGGCGGCGGCGATGGCGCGCGCCGAACCGGCGGCGGATTTCGTGCGCCGCGTGTGGCAGGACGCGGAGCGGCTGTTGCCCTAGGGCGTGCGGAAAAAAGCTTGATTGATCGGTATCCTTAGCAACGGGTCATGCGCAGGCTTGACCCGCGCATCCATCTTTTCTTTCTCACGTTTTCTTCTTGGCGCAAAAGATGGATGGCCGGGTCAAGAGGGCGTTTACGCCCGTCTTAGACGGGCTACGCCCGGCCATGAGAGAAAGACATGACAGAAAGAAAGGCGCGCGGCAAAATCAAGCGCAGTGGCGGTCCGCCGCCGCAGCGGTTACAAGGCGCGGATTCTGTCATTCGCACCTGAAATCGCATATCTGAAGCCACATGGCACCGCCGCTCCTGCAACTCAAATCCATCGCGCTCACCTTCGGCGGCACGCCGCTCTTGGAAGACGCCGAACTGACGGTGGCGGCCGGCGAGCGAGTCTGCCTGGTCGGCCGTAATGGTTCCGGCAAGTCGACGCTGTTGAAGATCGCGGCCGGCACGGTGACGCCGGACAAGGGCAGCGTGTTC
>JBQCFU010000065.1:0-2119 GCA_051958775.1 Pseudolabrys sp. | reverse complement strand
CTCCTGACGTCTGGCGGGGCATGCGGTTTTCCTCGTGCAATGGGAAGTGGACCGGATGGTCCGAAGGGATGCGGTTCATGATCATGCAGCCCACGCGATGTCTTTGCGCAGGCCGACGCCGGGACCGATGTCGTCGGGAATGATGATCTCGCCGTCCTTCACCGTCAGACCCTCGAACGGGTCTTCCATGACGTGCTGGAATTCGGCGAGTTCGCTCGGATAGGTGAGATGCGGCAGCGCCGCGCACAGATGCAGCGCATGCGCGGTCAGCAGGCGGCTGCCGACGGTGGCGCCCATGCGGCAGCCGATTGCGGCCGCTTCGCACACCTTGGCAGCGGCCAGCACTTTGCGCAGGCCGCCCATCTGGGTGATCTTCATGCTGACCGCATCGACGATGCGGCGCGACGCCAGCGTGAACGTGCTCTGCGGCGAGAACGCGCTCTCGTCCGCCTCGACGGCGATGGAGACGCCGCGCGTCACGGTGGCGAGCCCTTCGAGATCGAATTCGCGCACCGGCTGCTCGATCATGTCGATGTTGAATTCGGCGGCGCGCTCGACGAAGGCGATCGCATCCTTGGCTGAATAGGACATGTTCGGATCGGCGGTGAGGCGGACGTCGTCGCCGATCGCGCGGCGCACCGCGCGCACGCGCGCCACGTCGTCGGCGACATTGCCGCCGACCTTCATCTTCAGGCAGCGATAGCCTTCATCGACGCGGGCGCGCGCCTTCTCGGCGGTCTGCTCGGGATTCTTCAAGGCGAGCATGCGGCAGACCGGGATGCTCTTGCGCACCTTGCCGCCGAACAGGTGATACATCGGCACTTTGAGCACGCGCGCGGCGAGATCATGCAGCGCGCAGTCGATGCCGGATTTCGCCGGATGGTTGGCGGTGATCCCCTTGTCGGTGATGCGGATGTTCTCTTCGATATCGAGGCAGTCGCGGCCGACGATCAGCGGCACCAGGCGCTTGAGCACGCTCTCGACCGCCGCATTGGTGGCGCCGAGATGCGTGAACGCCGCCGCATAACCATAACCAACTGTGCCGTCGTCCGCCTTCAGTGCGAGGATGCAGGCATCCCACTTCGGATAGTTCTGGCCGGCGAATTTCCATTCCGGATCTTCGTCCGGGAGGCTGACGGGAATGACGGAAAATCCGCTGATTTTGGGCACGGCGGTCCTGTTTCTTGTCGAATTTCTTGCGGGGGCTTTGGATCAGGATACGCGAGGCCCGGGACCGGCAGGCATGAATTCTGCTCGCCACCCTATAACCGAATGGTTATGGTAGGGGATGGCGCGGCTCGATCCCTCCCGTTCCCGCCGGATCATGGACCGGCTCAAGCTGCGGCATCTGCGGCTGATCGACTCCATCGTCGAGGCGCGCAGCCTGTCGGCGGCGGCGGCGATGCTGAGCATCACCCAGCCGGCGGCCTCCAAGGGCCTGCGCGAGATCGAGGAACTGCTCGGCCTGCCGGTGTTCGTGCGCAGCGCGCGCGGCCTCACCCTGACCATGTTCGGCCGCTCGCTGGTGGCGCACGGCAAGACCATCCAGTCCGAGGTGCGGCATATCACCGAGGAGATCGAGGCAGTCGATGCCGGCAGTTCCGGCGAGGTGCGTCTCGGCGCCATGCTGGTGAGCCTGCCGCGGCTCATTCCGGCGGCGCTGCGGCTGATGCGCGAGCGGGCGGGGCAAGCGCCGGTGCGGATCATCGAGGGCGTGCAGGACGTGCTGGTGCAGGAATTGCGCAGCGGCGCCATCGACATGATCGTCGGGCGGCTGGCGCCGATCGACACCCGTGAACGGCTGACGCAGGAGGTGCTGCTGCACGAGCCGATGGTGGTGGTCGCCGGCGCCCGTCATCCGCTGACGCGGCAGGCAGCGGTCAGCTATGCCGATCTCGCTGCGTGCCGCTGGATCCTGCCGCCGGCCGACAGCGTCGTGCATAGTTCGGTGCTGCAATTGTTTGCGCAGCATGGCCTCGCCAATCCCGAGCCGTTCGTCGAGACGACGTCCTATCTGATGTCGCGCACGCTGATGATCGAGCAGGAGGCGGTTGCCGCGCTGCCGCTGTCGGTGGTGCGGCGGGACATCGACCGCGGCGATCTGGCGATGCTGCCGGTG
>JBQCFU010000064.1:0-7335 GCA_051958775.1 Pseudolabrys sp. | reverse complement strand
AACGGCAAGATCCCTGCGATCGTCGATCCGAACGGGCCGGGCGGCAAGGCCTTCGGTCTGTTCGAGTCCGGCGCGATCCTCGTCTATCTCGCCGAGAAGACCGGCAAGCTCATTCCCGCCGATCCGATCCGCCGGCTGGAGACGATCCAGTGGGTGTTCTTCCAGATGGGCGGCATCGGGCCGATCTTCGGACAGGTCGGATTCTTCAACAAATTCGCCGGCAAGGACATCGAGGATAAGCGGCCGCTCAAGCGCTACGCCGATGAGTCCAAGCGTCTGCTCGGCGTGCTCGACACGCGGCTCAACGGTCGCGAGTGGATCATGGACAGCGATTACACCATCGCCGACATCTCGATGCTCGGCTGGGTGCGCAACCTGATCGGCTTCTATGAAGCGCGCGAGTTGGTCGAGTACGACAGCCTCAAGCATGTGCCGGGCTGGCTTGATCGCGGACTGTCGCGGCCCGCGGTGCAGCGCGGTCTGAATATTCCGCCGCGCGGATAAACGAGGATCACGCGCGTTCGGCGCTCGTCTCATAACTCCGCCGCGCCGCGACAATGGCGCGGTGGTTTACATCCGCCCAGCCGACCAACTGCTTCAGCGGATCGAGGAACGAGCGGCCGAGCTCGGTGAGCTGGTATTCGACGCGCGGCGGCACCTCCGGATAAACGGTGCGCGCGACGAAGCCATCCTGCTCGAGCCGCTTCAGTGTGCGCGACAGCATCTGCTTGGAGATGTCGCCGATCTCCCGCATCAACTCGTTGAAGCGCTTGGTGCGCGGCTCCAGCATGCCGAGCACCAGCAGGCTCCACTGATCGCCGACACGGTCGAGCACGTCCCGGATCGGGCAGGGCTGCGCGAGTTTCAGGTTCTCGGGATCGATCAGACGTTCAGCCATGCGGATGTCTTTCGCTGTGGGTGGTCACGGCGCAGTGACCTGATCTCTTGAAGATGACTTCTTGTGCGGTTCGGAGCCTTAGCATAGCTCACCTCCATAGGTCTACTTATTAGACCTGATATGTATATCAGACCATGGAGCAGACAATGGCACAAGTTGCCCTCATCGGAGCTTCCGGCAATGCCGGTTCCCGCATCCTCAATGAGCTTTCCGCTAGCGGTCACCGCGTTACTGCCATCGTCCGGCACCCGGAGAAGGTGGCGAAGCTTCCCGGCGTCACCGCTGTCAAAGCCGACGTGTTCGACAAGGCCGGCCTCGCGGCAGCGTTGCGCGGCCATGATGCAGTGATCAGCGCGGTGCATTTTACGGCGAGCGATCCGCAAATCCTGATCGACGCGGTGCGTGCTGCGGGCGTGAAGCGTTATCTCGTCGTCGGTGGCGCGGGCAGTCTCGAAGTGGCGCCGGGCAAACAACTCGTCGATCAGCCGGACTTCCCGGAAGCCTATAAGGCCGAAGCGACCAAGGGCGGCGTGTTTCTCGACCTTCTGAAAAAGGTCAGCGATCTCGATTGGACGTTCCTTTCGCCCGCGGCGATGTTCGTGCCCGGCGCGCGCACCGGAAAATTCCGTCTCGGCAAGGACCAACTGCTGAGCAACGCGCAGGGCTCCAGCATCTCCTTCGAGGACTTCGCCATCGCCATGGTCGACGAACTGGAAAAGCCGGCGCACACGCGCCAGCGTTTCACGGTCGGTTATTGAGCACCGCAGCAGGCGATAGCCGGCGGGAGCGACACAATGGTCTCCCGCCGGTTCTTATGCTGGTTCTTGCCGGCAGATCGACTATATCGAGTGAATGAACATCCCGAATGATCTGCCGCTTGTGTCCCATCCTATGGAGGTTGTGAGATGACGACCTCCAATCCCTCCACCGAGACGGACCGCACGCAGTTTCCGTCTTATCGGCTGCCGGCGCTCGACCAGGAATTCCTGCTCGGCGATTCCATGCGCGGCGTCCGCTTCCTGCTGGAATATGCCAAGGCCGAGGAGGCGTTGCGCGCCTGGGGCGTGCGCTCCACGGTGGTTGTGTTCGGCTCGGCGCGCGTTCGCGAGGATGGCCCCGGCCGTCAGTGCTTCTGGTATGAGCAGGCGCGCGCCTTCGGGCGGATTGCGTCGGAGCGTGGCGGCGCGCTGAAGCCGCATGGTCACATCCGCGACAATGTCATCGCCACCGGCGGCGGGCCGGGCATCATGGAGGCCGCCAATCGCGGCGCTGCGGATGCCGGCGCGCCGTCGATCGGCTTCAACATCATGCTGCCGCATGAGCAGTCTCCGAACGCCTATTCGACCCCCGAACTGACGGTCTCGTTTCATTACTTCGCCATGCGCAAGATGCATCTGGCGATGCGCGCCAACGCGCTGGTGGTGTTTCCCGGCGGCTTCGGTACGATCGATGAATTATTCGAATATTTGAACCTGTCGGCCACCGATAAGGCGCCGCCGATCAGCATCGTCATGTTCGACCGTGCGTTCTGGCAGGCCACGGTGAATTTCGAGACCCTCGTCGACAATGGCATGATCTCGCGCGACGAGCTGAAGCTGTTCGATTATGCCGATGACGCCGAAGAGGCGTGGGCGAAGCTGGCGGCCTCCAATCTCGGCTCGCATCGCACCGCGCCGACGGCCAAGCCGCAGCATGTGCCGTAGGAAAACGCGCTGTGCGGCATCGCCGGCGAATCTTGTGCTAGTTTTTGGGGTCTCCTAACGAGGGTATTGCGCATGGCCATCACCATGTACGGCATCAAGAACTGCGACACGATCAAGAAGGCTCGTACCTGGCTGGAGAAGCACAAGGTCGATTACGATTTCCATGACTACAAGAGCACGGGAGTCGAACGCGCGCAGCTTGAGGCGTGGAGCAAGAAGGTCGGCTGGGAGACCTTGCTCAATCGCTCCGGCACGACTTTCCGCAAATTGCCGGAGAAAGACAAAGCGGTAGCGGATGAGAAAAAGGCGATTGCATTGATGCTGGAGCAGCCATCGATGATCAAGCGCCCGGTGCTCGATCTCGGCCGCGGCAAGCTGGTCGTCGGCTTCAAGCCGGAGATCTATGCCGACGCGTTCGATTAACGCGCCGCGGCGCCTTACAGTCTTTTAATGTTGGTGCCGCAAATTTGCC
This sequence comes from Pseudolabrys sp., assembly GCA_051958775.1. Classification (GTDB taxonomy): domain Bacteria; phylum Pseudomonadota; class Alphaproteobacteria; order Rhizobiales; family Xanthobacteraceae; genus Pseudolabrys. The sequence goes on along the minus strand of JBQCFU010000064.1, from coordinate 4,262 downwards.
GTAACGTGAGCCAGATTTGACGGCGTCGGAAATCTCCGACGAGGCCTCGTCCTTCCTCAGGACGAGGGGCGGGCGACAGCACAATCAAAGCTTCCTCCCAGCATGGAGTCCCTTCCCATGCGCCTGTCGCATATTGTCGCCGCTACGCTTCTCGTTATCTCGCTTCCACTCTCCGCCATCGCCGATCCCGCCGCTGACGCCGCAAAAGACGTGAAAGGGCTTTATCTCCTCACGGATTATCCGGCGATCTCGGTGCGCCCCGGCACCACGTCCACGATTGCGCTCAAGCTGCAGAACTACGGTCTCGCGCCCGACCGCTATCAGCTCTCGGTCGCGGGTGTGCCGTCGGGATGGAGCGCGACCTTGCTCGGTGGCGGGCAGCCGGTCGCCGCAGCTATGCCGCCGACCGACAGCAATGTAACGCTGCAATTGCGGCTTGATGTACCGGCCAACGCCGGCATTGGCACGCAGACGCTGATGGTGAAAGCTGAGGGCGGAGGCCGCACGCTCGCATTGCCGATTGCGGTCACGCTCGCCAAAGAACTGCCGGCCAAGCTGAAGGTCGAATCAAAGCTGCCCGATCTGCGCGGCAGCGCCAAATCGGCGTTCGATTATCAGCTCACCATCAAGAACGACAGCGGCCGCAATCTGGTGGCGAGCTTTGCCGCCGATGCGCCGAAGAATTTCGAGACGTCGTTCACCGAAGCCTATGGCTCGCAGGAATTGTCCTCGATCCCGATCGATGCCGGGCAATCGAAGGACGTCAAGCTGCATGTGCGGCCGCCCTCGACCGTTGATGCCGGCCGGTATCCGGTGACAGTGAAGGTCAGCGCCGACGATGCGACGGCCGACACGAAACTGTCGCTCGACATCGCGGGCCAGCCGCAGTTGCAAGTGTCCGGCCGTGACGGACTTGTCAGTGCGCGGGCGCAGGCGGGCGTGCAGAGCACCGTGCCGATCACTGTGACGAATTCCGGCAGCGCGCCGGCGGATTCGATCTCGCTGAGCGGCAGCGGCCCGAACGGCTGGAAGATTGCGTTCGAGCCGAAGACGGTCGACCGCATCGCGCCCGGCGAACAGAAAGAAGTACAGGCGCTGATCACGCCGACCGCGAAGTCGCTTGTTGGCGATTACATGGTCTCGCTCAATGCCGCCGCGCATGGCGAGAACGCTTCCGCTCAATATCGCGTCACGGTCAGCACATCGACCATGTGGGGCATGATGGGGGCCGGCATCATCGGCATCGCGCTGATTGTCATGGTCGGGGCCATCGCCCGCTTCGGACGACGCTGATGGATACGGTCATCGCTGCGCAAGGATTGACCAAGCGCTACGGCAGCGCGGTGGTCGTGGACGGCATCGATTTCGCCGTCGGCAAAGGCGAGACGTTCGGCCTGCTCGGGCCGAACGGGTCGGGCAAGACCACCACCATCCTGATGATGCTCGGACTGACCGAGCGTTCGGCCGGGCACGTCACCGTGCTCGGAAAGGATCCGATGCGCTCGCCGCTCACGGTCAAGCGCCGGGTCGGCTATCTACCGGACTCGATCGGCTTTTACGACAATCTCACCGCGACGGAGAATCTTGCCTACACCGCCCGGCTGATGGGCATCCCGCGATCCGAGCGCTCGGAGCGGATCGCAGCAGCGCTGGCGCGTGTGCGGCTTTCCGACGTCGCGGGAAAACGCGTCGGCACGTTCTCGCGCGGCATGCAACAGCGGCTTGGCCTCGCCGAGATCATCATGAAGCAGGCCGAGATCGCGATCCTCGACGAGCCGACGTCGGGTCTCGATCCGCAATCGACTATCGAGTTCCTCGATCTGATCCGCGAACTGCGCAGCGAGGACGTTACGGTGTTGCTGTCGTCGCATCAGCTCGATCAGGTGCAGCGCATTTGCGATCGCGTTGCGCTGTTTCAGACCGGCCGCATCGTATTGATGGGTGCGGTCGGCGATCTGGCGCGGCAGGTACTCGGCGCGGGTTTTGTCGTCGAAGTGGAAGCCGAAGGGCAGGGGCTCGACCGCAGGCTCGCGGCCATCCTGGGCGTGAGCGCTGTCACTTCGATCGGCCAGAACCGTTATCGGCTCACCGCCGATCGCGATGTGCGACCGGAGGCAGCACGTGCCGTTGTTGCCGCCGGTGGCGCGTTGACGAAGCTATCGGTCGACGAGCCAAGCCTCGATGCGATCTATGCGCGCTATTTCCAAGGCGGGAGCGGCGCACCGCGGGAGGTGTCCGATGCGGCGTGAAGGTTCACCCTGGCAGGGCCTCGGCGCGGTGATGATGAAGGAACTGGCTGACCATCTCTCCAGCGCGCGCATGCGCGTGCTGGAATGGCTCGTTGTGCTCACGGCTTTCGCCGCGCTTTATTCCGCCATCGGCCAGTTGCGTGACACGACGGCAGAAGATCCGTTCCTGCTGCTGCGGTTGTTCACGGTGCAATCATCATCACTGCCGTCCTTCGTCTCCATTCTCGGTTTTCTGATCCCATTGATGGCGATCGGTCTTGGCTTCGACGCGATCAACGGTGAATACAACCGACGCACGCTCTCGCGCATTCTCGCGCAGCCGATCTATCGCGACGCCTTGCTGATCGGGAAATTCCTGGCCGGGCTCGTCACGCTGGCGATCTCGCTGACCTGCCTGTGGCTGCTGGTGGTCGGTCTGGCGCTGGTGTTCCTCGGCGTCCCGCCGGGTGGCGAGGAGATTGCGCGCTCGCTCGTCTTCCTCGTCGTTGCCGTCATCTATGGCGGCGTCTGGCTGGCGCTGGCGATGTGGCTCTCGGTATTGTTCCGCTCGCCGGCGACGGCGGCGCTCGCTGCACTCGGCATCTGGCTGTTGCTGACCTTACTGTGGCCGATGCTGGCACCGGCGATCGCCAATGTGATCGCCCCTGCGGATCCGCGTTACGCCGCGCTCGGTCTGCCGACGCCGGATACGCTGGAGTGGCAGCAGATCCTGGCCCGGCTGTCGCCGCATGACCTGTTCGGCGAGGCGATGCTGGCGGTACTGTCGCCCTCGACCCGCGCGCTCGGACCGGTCTTCCTCAATCAGTTGCAGGGAGCGGTGCTCGGTGCGCCGTTACCGTTCGGCCAGAGTCTGCTGATCGCCTGGCCGCAGACCGTCAGCCTGATTGCAGCGGTGATCCTGCTGGTTGTAGGCGCTTATGTAACCTTTCAACGGCGCGAGGTCCGAGCTTAGAAAAACTGGGGTATGGGCGAGGAGCCCGTTGCTCCCTGTGCCATTCTGTCGCACCCTGCGAAGGCAGCCTTCGCAAATCAGGGTGCCTCCATGGCCAGTACTACCGTCTCCTCCGTTCCGTCGCGCAAACCCTGGTACACGATCCTTTACGTCCAGGTGCTGATCGCGATCGCGCTCGGCATCCTCATCGGCCATTTCTATCCCAACACCGGCAAGGCACTGAAACCGCTCGGCGACGGCTTCATCGCGCTGATCAAGATGATGATCGCGCCGGTGATCTTCTGCACCGTCGTCCACGGCATCTCGTCGATGGGTGACCTCAAGCGGGTTGGCCGTGTCGGCATCAAGGCGCTGATCTATTTCGAGGCGGTGTCCACTCTCGCGCTCGCGATCGGCTTGATCGTCGCGAAGATCGTTGAGCCGGGTGCCGGATTCAATATCGATCCGGCGACGATGGATCCCGGTGCGGTCGCGACCTACGTCACCAAGGCGAAGGAAGAGGGGATCATCCCGCATTTGATGGCGATCATCCCCGACAGCTATTTCGGCGCGCTGGCGCGCGGTGATCTGTTGCAGGTGCTGCTGGTCTCGATTCTGTCGGGCTTTGCCATCGCGTTTCTCGGCAAGGCCGGTGAGCCAATCGCGCATGCGATCGATATGGCTGCGAAAGTATTTTTTGGCATCATCCGCATGATCGTGCGGGTCGCGCCGATCGGCGCTTTCGGAGCGATGGCATTCACAGTCGGTGCTTACGGCGTGAGCTCGCTGTGGAACCTGATCGCATTGATCGGTACCTTCTATCTCACCAGCGCGCTGTTTGTGTTGCTTGTGCTCGGCACCATCGCCCGCTTGGCCGGATTCTCGATCATCCGCTTCATCGGCTACATCAAGGATGAGTTGCTGATCGTGCTCGGCACCTCGTCGTCGGAGACGGTGTTGCCGCAGATCATGCAGAAGATGGAGCACCTTGGCGCGTCGCGTTCGGTGGTCGGCCTGGTGATCCCGACAGGTTATTCGTTCAATCTCGACGGCACCAACATCTACATGACGCTGGCGACGCT
>JBQCFU010000063.1:0-3296 GCA_051958775.1 Pseudolabrys sp. | reverse complement strand
ATATGTCCGCCGAGCCTCGAACCTCCACCGGGTGCTGGCTCAAATTATCCAAGGCTGGCGCTACTCAGCCGACCATCACCAAACAGCAAGCGATCGAGGCCGCGCTCTGCTGCGGCTGGATCGACGGTCAACTGGCGCCGCTTGATAACGAGTATTTCCTGGTCCGAATGACACCCCGTCGGCGGGGGAGTCGTTGGTCCCGAAAAAATCGCGATGCGGCTGATCAAATGTTGGCACAAGGCCGGATGCGGCCAGCCGGGATTGCGGAGATCGAGGCCGCGAAAAGCGATGGGCGGTGGGCCAGCGCCTACGCTTCTCAGGGAAAGGCCGAAGTGCCGGCAGATTTGGTCGCAGCGCTCACGCGCAATAAGTCGGCTGCAGCATTCTTTGAAGAATTGGATCGCGCTAACCGCTACGCCATCATCTACCGGGTGAATGACGCAAAGCGCCCGGAAACACGAGCGGAGCGGATCACGAAATTTGTCGCCATGCTGGCCCGTGGTGAAACACTTCATCCCCGCAAAGCTGGCGCGTCGGCGGTGACAGCCAAAAAGAGTAAGCGCGGATAAGGCAAGCATGTTTGCCTGTCGATAGTCGGGTTTGGGGCAGGCCATGACGATAGGTTGCGCAGGTCTGGCCCCGTTCAGCTGTCGCAGGCGGATGGCGTCAGCGCGGTGCGGGTATTGCCGATCCACACCAGCGCCAGCCCGATGGCGGCGAGCAGGCCGCCAGCGATCGGGATCGCGGCATAACCAAGATCGAGACTGATGACGGCTGCGCCGACAGCGGCGCCGACCGCATTGCCGAGATTGAACGCACCGATATTGATCGAGGAGGCGAGGCCGGGCGCTTCGGTTGCCGCCTGCATCACGCGCATCTGCACCGGCGGGACGATGGCGAAGGTGGCTGCGCCCCACACCAGAAGGCCGACGGCGGCGCCGATGTGGCTTGTCAGCGCAAGCGGTAGTACTAGCATGATGATCGCGAGCGCAGCGAGAAACAGGATCGTTGAGCCGTTGAGCGACCAGTCTGCCAGGCGGCCGCCAAGCATGTTGCCGAGGGTAAAGCCGACACCGATCAGCACGAGGCCGATGGCGATGAAACCGTCGGTCGCGCCGGTGAGGGTGGAGAGCACGGGCGCGACGTAAGTGTAGAGCGTGAACATGGCGCTCGCGCCCATCACAGTGGTTCCCAGTGCGAGCAGTACCTCCGGTCGCATCAGTACGCGCAATTCGCGCCGGACATCGGGAACGGCTCCGGTCATGCCCTTCGGCAGCGCGAACCACAACGATGCGATGGTCAGGATGCCGAGCAGCGCGATGCCGGAAAACGACATGCGCCAGCCGATCTGCTGGCCGACCCAGGTGGCCGCAGGCACGCCGCCGATATTGGCGATTGTCAGACCCATGAACATGGCGGCAACCGCGCTCGCTTGTTTCTCTTTCGGCACGACGCTTGCCGCGACGACAGCGCCGAGCCCGAAGAACGCGCCGTGATTGAGGCTGGTGACGAGCCGCGCCGCGAGCAGCGTCGCATATCCCGGCGCGAGCGCCGACATGATGTTGCCGACCGTGAAGATGCCCATGAGCAACATCAGCGCGGTGCGCTTGCCGAAGCGGGCGAAGGCCAATGTCATCACCGGCGCGCCGACCATCACGCCGATGGCATAGGCGCTGATGAGCAGACCGGCGGTGGGGATCGAGACATTCACGCCGTCGGCAATGACGGGCAGCAGGCCCATCGGCGAAAATTCAGTGGTGCCGATGCCGAAGGCACCGACAGCCAGAGCGAGCAGCGCCCAGCGTGCGGAGCCGTTCTCCGGCGTTGTTTCAGAATTGGTGGTCATGTTCATGCTCCGCATCAGAGGTCCCAGACAGGGGCGAGGCCGGGCGGGCTGACGAGCCGTCCGTCCGGACGCGCGAGCTTGCCGATTGCCGCCATGTCTGTGTCCGTAAGTTCGAAATCGAAGATCGCGATGTTCTCCGCGACGCGCTCCGGCTTCGCGGTCTTGGAGAGCGCGATGAATCCCTGCTGTATGAGCCATCGCAGCGCCACTTGCGCAGCGGTCTTGCCATGGCGTTTGCCGATGGCCTGCAGAACGGGATCGCGCGGTACCGCGCCATCGGCCATTCCGTAATAGGCCGTCAGCGCGACGCCTGCAGCCTTGGCGGCTTCGGCGATGCGCCGGTGGTCGAGATAGGGATGCATCTCGATCTGATTGGTGACGATGAGCGCGGGGCTGAGTTCGATCGACTGACGCATCTGCGCGATGTTCTGATTGCTGACGCCGATGAAACGCGTCTTGCCGGCAGCATGCACGGCATTCAACTTTGCGATCTGATCGGCGAGCGGCACCTGATCGCCCGGCCAATGCAGCAGCAGGAGATCGACGCGATCGACCTTCAGCTTGTCGAGGCTTTCATCCACCGACGCCGCGAACCGGTCGGCGGCATAATTGTCGACCCACACCGTGGTGGTGAGAAACAGGTCGTCACGACGCGCGCCGGCTTTCTGCAGTGCGCGGCCGAGTGCCGCTTCGTTCTGATAAATCTGTGCCGTGTCGAAGTGCCGGAAGCCGGCATCGAGAGCCGTTGGGACAACGCGCTCCACTTCGTCCTCCGACATCCGGAAGACGCCGAAACCGAGGGCGGGGATGGTGGCTCCATGAGAAGTCACGGCTTGCACGGCGTTTTTCACGGCGGTCTCCAGTCTCATGGCGCGCAGCCGACTCGGATGCTGCACTGCAACCGTGGACAGATAGGACGGTTCACCAGACTTGATAATGAGCCTCATTTTCCGTTTATCTATGAATTAAAATCATAGATTAGGTGGTTTTTGGACAACCGAACTGGCGAAATGCAGGTGTTTCTGCGGGTGGTCGAGACCGGCAGCTTTTCCGAAGCCGCCCGCCTGCTGCGGATGACCCCTTCGACCATCAGCAAGCTGATTGCGCGGATCGAGGCGCGACTCGGCGTCCGCCTGCTGGAGCGCTCGACGCGGCGTTTGTCGCCGACCGCCGAAGGACAAATCTACTACGAGCGCAGCCAGTCGCTGCTCGGAGAGCTGGAAGCAATTGAGCGCGAATTGTCGGAAGGTGCGGCGACGGGTGGCGGTACGGTGCGCGTCAACGCCTCGGTGCCGTTCGGCATCCTCGGTCTCGAAGCCGTGCTGCCGGCATTCTGGCAGGCGCATCCCAACGTCGTCGTCGATCTCTCGCTGTCCGATGAAATCGTCGATCTCTACCTCGACCGGACCGATGTGGCGTTCCGCATCGGTCCGCTTCCGGATTCCGGAAT
>JBQCFU010000062.1:0-5932 GCA_051958775.1 Pseudolabrys sp. | reverse complement strand
GCCATGCTGCACGACATGCGCGTGCGCGTCGTGTCGTTCACAGGATCGACCGAGGTCGGCCGCAAGCTGTTGCATGAAGCGGCCGACAACATCGTCAAGCCGGCGATGGAATTGGGCGGCAACGCGCCGTTCATTGTGCTCGACGACGCCGACATCGATGCCGCGATCGAGGGCGCGATGATCGCCAAGATGCGCAATATGGGCGAGGCCTGCACGGCCGCGAACCGCTTCTATGTGCACGAGAAGGTGCACGACGAATTCGCCAAGAAGCTCACCGCGAAGATGGCCGGCCTGAAGATGGGCAACGGCCTCGACGACGGCGTGGCGGTCGGCCCGCTGGTCAACGCGGAAGGGCGCGACAAGGTGATCGAACTGGTCGAGGACGCGGTGTCCAAGGGGGCGAAGGTCCTCACCGGCGGCAAGAAGCCGGACGGTGTCGGCTACTTCTATCCGGCGACGGTGCTCAGCAATGTGCCCGACAGCGCCAAGATGCTGAACGAGGAAATCTTCGGGCCGGTCGCGTCGATCCAGACCTTCAAGACCGAAGACGAAGTGGTGAAGCGCGCCAACGACACTGAATACGGTCTCGTCGCTTATCTCTACACCAAGGATATGAGCCGCGGCCTGCGTGTGTCCGAGAAGCTCGACTTCGGCATGATCGGCCTCAACCGTGGTCTCGTGTCGGATCCGGCGGCGCCGTTCGGCGGCACCAAGCAATCGGGCCTTGGCCGCGAAGGCGCGGCGGAGGGCATGAAGGAATTTCTCGAGACGCAATATGTCTCGATGACGTGGTAGGTCGAGCGAAGCGGGTTATCCGTCACCCTGAGGTGCGCGCGCTGCGCGCCTCGAAGGGCGACGGCCCGGCCCGTGCATCCTTCGAGGCTCGCCTTCGGCGAGCACCTCAGGATGACGGGATTACGATGAGGGAAGCTGGATGGACGTTCTGATGCCACAGCTCGGCGAGACGGTCGCCGAGGGCAAGATCACCAAATGGTTCAAGTCGGCCGGCGACGACGTGAAGCCGGGCGACAATCTGTTCGAGATCGAAACCGACAAGACCTCGATGGAAGTGCCATCGACGGTCGCCGGAAAATTATCGGCGATCAATGTGCAGGTCGGCGAGGTCGCGAAGGTCGGCGCGGTGGTTGCCGTGATCGGCGGTGCGGGTGACGCTGCAGCGCCAGCGCCTGCCGCGGCGCCGCCGAAGGCGGCGCAGCCGGCTCCACCGCCGCCTGCTGCGGCTCCGGCCAAGCCCGCTCCGGCTCCGGCCGCACGGTCCTATCAGTCGCCGCGCGCATCGTCACAGCGCACGACCGTTCCGTTCGCGCAGCGCGATCCGTTCAACGCGGTGATGACCCCGGAGCGGAATTTCGGTGCGGCGCAGATCGGCGGCGTGTCGATCACGCCGCTGGCGCGGCGGCTTGCCGGCGAGCGCGGCATCGATCTCGCGCGCGTCAGCGGCTCCGGTCCGCATGGACGCATCGTCGCGCGCGACGTCGAGCAGGCGGTGCCGTCCGCCGCGACGCCGGCGCTGTCCGCCGGTCCGAGTGCGGCGCAGGTGGCGGCGCTTTATGCCGACGTGCCGCACGAGGAGGTGCCGGTCGACGGGATGCGCGCGATCATCGCGCGCCGTCTGGTCGAATCGAAGCAGCAGGTTCCGCATTTCTACCTGACCACCGATCTCGACATCGCGCGGCTCACGGCCGTGCGGCAGGAGGTCAATGCGGCCCTCGGCGATGACGCAAAGCTGTCGCTCAACGACTTCATCATCAAGGCGTGGGCGGTGGCGCTCACGCGCGTGCCGCAGGCCAACGCGGTGTGGGCACAGGACCGCATCCTGCGGTTCAGCCGCGCCGATATCGGCGTCGCCGTGGCGCTGGATGAAGGCGTCATCACGCCGGTCATTCGTGACGTGCAGGCGAAGACAGTGAGCACCGTCTCCGCCGAGATGCGCGATTTCGCCGAGCGTGCGCGGGCGCGCAAGCTGGCCCCGAACGATTATCAGGGCGGATCGAGCGCGATCTCCAATCTCGGCATGTATGGCGTGCGTGAATTCGCGGCGGTGATCAATCCGCCGCACGCGACCATTCTCGCGGTCGGGGCGTCGCGCCGTGCGCCGGTCGAGGCCGAGGATGGCAGCGTGCGCTTCACCACCATGATGACGGTGACACTGTCGTGCGATCACCGCGTGCTGGACGGCGCGGTCGGGGCGAAGCTGCTGCAGCAGTTCAAGGCGATCGTGGAAACGCCGATCCTGTTTTTGGTGTGAGAGAGGGAGCTAGTGTCGTTCCATTTCCCTCACCGCGTCCGCGAAATCACGTTGAGCAAAGCCGGCGTGCCGCTGCGCACCTTGTCGAAGGCGCGGTCGAGCGCCGCCGGTAACGCTTCCGGATCGCTCACCGCTTCGCCATAGCCGCCGCACGCCTCGATCGCTTTTTCGAAAGCCGGCGAGGGCTTGAGTTCCGTCAGCGGCATCACGTTCGCTTTTGCCGCATATCCGTCTGGATAGATGTCGAGCGTCGCGCGGCGCACTGCGTGCCATGACTGGTTGTTGTTGATGATGGTCAGCACCGGCAGGTTTTCCGCCTGCGCTACATAGTGGAACGGCAGCGGATTACCGAACATGTAGGAGCCGTCGCCGATCGAGGTGATCACTTCTCGCTCCGGCGCCGCGAGCTTGGCACCGAGCCCCGCGCCGAGGCCGAAGCCGAGCCCGCCCGACATCAGATTGCCCATGTAGCTGCCGGGCGCGGTCAGATCGAGATTGGCGGGAGCGAGGCCGAGTTCGCTGATGACGATCGCGTCCTTGGCCTTGCGCTCGTTGACGCAATAATCGACCCAGGCCGGATGGATCGGAGAGCCGGTGCGCGCCTTCTCGAGCAGCGCGGCGCGCTGGTCGGCGAGCGTCGCATGCGCCTTTTCGGCTTCCTGCCGTCGGCGTTCGATAACGGCAGTGTGCGATTTGCACTCCTCGGCAAGCGCATCTTTCAGCGCCACCAGTGCGGCCACCGTATCGCCGCCGATCAGCAGATCGGCATCCATATCGCGGAACGGATAGCGGACGGCGAGGGGATCGCTCGACATCCGGATGATCTTGGCGCCGGGTTTCGGCTGAACGTTCTTCGGCATCCACGGCACGACCGATTCAATGACCAGAACAACATCGGCTTTCGGGAGCCACTTGGACGAGTCGAAACCGAGATGCATCGGATGGTCTGTCGGCAGATTGAGGTCGCGCGTTTCGTTCTGCACCACCGGCAGCGCAAAGCGGCTGGCGAGCCGCGCCAGCGCCTCGACCGCGCCGGGATAGCGGCCGGATGCCGAAGTGATGATCAGCGGGAATTCCGCCGCGGCAATCATGCGCGCGGCTTCGCCGATCACCTTGTCCGACGCGACCACCGGCGGCACGCCCGCGGCGCGCTTCGGACGGCTCTGGGAGGCCGCAGGCTCGCCCAGCGTTTCGCGGGGCAGGGTCAGGTAAATTGGTCCGCGCGGCTCGGTCATGGCGATATCGAGTGCACGGTCGACGATGGCGTCGACCGGCTGCCCGCTGCGCAGTTCGTAATCCCATTTCACCAGTTCGCGCACCATCCCGCCCTGGTCGAACATCTCCTGGCCCCAGTGGATCGAGCGGTTGCGCGAGGCAACGCTGCCGGTCTCGGTGATCGGCGTGCGGCCGGCGGCGAGGAAGATCGGAATGTTGTCGCGTTGCGCGTTGATCAGTCCGCACATCGCATTGGCGGTGCCGACATTGACATGCACCATCACCGCGGCAGGTTTGCCGGAGGTGCGGTAGTAACCATGCGCCATCGCCATGGCGACGTTCTCATGCGGAACGGTGATTGCGCGCGGATAGCGCACCCGCCCGTTGTTGCGGGCAATCGCTTCGACGATCGACGCGAAATCGGTCCCGGCATTGGCGAACAGATAATCAACGCCGCGTTCGGCAAGACGCCGCAGAAAGGCTTCGGCATTGATTTCGGTGCTCATGATCTCTCCGGAATTGCAGTGAGGCGGGGCAGCGGAAAGCACTGTGGTGCACGAAGCCGGGTTATAGCAATTCCGTGCCGATTGCTAAAACTTGAATCAAATTTTGAACCGCATTGCGATCATTAAGCTTGCGTGCAACCATCGCATTCGACTTGAATTCGATGGGGACGGGGCTATGCGACACGCGCTCGCAGGACTGGCGCTGCTGCTCGCTATGGTGGGCACGATGTTGGCCACCACGTGGGACGCGCAGGCGCGCGTGGTCATTCAGGTCGACAAGTCCCAGCAGCGGATGACGGTCGTCGTGAACGGCGTGCCGCAGCACAGTTGGCCGGTGTCGACGGGCCGGGCCAGTTTCGGCACCCCGAGCGGCACATTCGCCCCGCAGCGGCTCGAGCGGATGTGGTTCTCGCGCAAGTATTACGACTCGCCGATGCCGTATTCGATCTTCTTCCATCGCGGTTACGCGATCCATGGCAGCTACGAGATTTCGAAGCTCGGCGGCCCGGCGTCGCATGGCTGCATCCGCCTGCATCCGCAAAATGCCGCGACGCTGTTCGCGCTGGTGCGCACCGCCGGTGCCAGCAACACGACGATCGTCGTATCGGGCGACAGCATGATGGCGCGCCGGCGTGCCCCGGTCGAGCGTTATGGCCGACCCACAACCACGCGGTCCTATGCCGCCCGATCCTACGACAACAGGTCGTATGACAAAGGCTGGCAGGACGAGGAGAGCTTCTCGGCCCGCAGGCCGCGTCAGCGCTGGCAGCAGCCGCGGATGGTCTACGAGGGTGACGACGGCTGGCGGTATTGGGGCCACAATCCGCGGGGCTGGCGCTAGAGCCAGATCAGAAAGCGTAAAACAGTCCGAACCGGCTGAACCAGTTCCGGACCCATGCGTTGTTCCAGGTGATGGAATTCCGGGCGGCATTTCCGCCCGGTTTTTCTCGCGCGCTTTCTTGGGCCGTTAACGGGCTGTTGCCCGAAAACGACCATGATTGTCGTCGACTTCGGACCGACTTGCGGGACATGGCCTTGCTTGGCCTTCACTTGGCCGTCCCGGCTGGAACAAGGATTTGCGCCGATGTGCCGCTGGATCGCTTATCGCGGCGATACGATCGCACTCGAACACTATGTCACCGAGCCTGAGCACTCGCTGATTTCGCAGAGCCTGCACGCGCTGCAATCGACCGCGAGCACCAACGGCGATGGTTTTGGCCTTGGCTGGTATGGCGACCATCCGGAGCCGGGGCTTTATCGCGAACTGCGTCCGGCGTGGTCAGACGAAAATCTGCGCTATCTCTGCCGCCACATCCGCTCGCATCTGTTCTTTGCCCATGTCCGCGCCGCGACCGGAACGCCGGTGACGCGGCAGAACTGTCATCCGTTCGCGTGCGGGCCGTGGATGTTCATGCACAACGGCTTCATCGGCAACTGGAGCGGTCTGCGCCGGCACGTGGAGCAGCTCATTCCCGATATGCTGTATCCGTCGCGCACGGGCACCACGGATTCCGAGGCGATCTTCCTTGCCATGCTCGGGCAGGGGATCAGCGAGGATCCGGTCGGCGCGACAGCGCGCGCCATGGCCTCCATCGGGCAACTGGTGTCGCGCAACGGCGCGACCGATCAGTTTCGTTTCACGGCGGCGCTGGCCAACGGCCGCGATCTCTATGCGTTTCGCTTCGCGGTCAACGACGACGCGAATACGCTCTATTACCGGGCGACCACCACCAGCGTGCTGATCGTCTCTGAACCGCTCGACAACAACATTTCGGATTGGGTCGAGGTGCCGCCGAACCACGTGGTGATCGCGCGCGCCGACTGCCCGACGGAAGTGGTGCCGTTCATGGAAGCCCAGGCACTGGCGGCGGAATAAATCCGCCGCCGGCGTTTTGTTAGAGTGCTTTCGGTTTTAATGGTATCGCAGGCGGTCATGCGCGGA